>CALEZK010000661.1 GCA_937928585.1 uncultured bacterium
GGGGCGCTCCGCGCGATCCACGCCCGCGAACACGGCCTGCATGCCGAAATACTCGCGCTGAGATACAGGATCGAACTTGTGATCGTGGCAACGCGCGCAGTGCACGGTCATGCTTGCGAATGTTGTCATGGTGTTGACAACCATGTCGTCGCGGTCGAGCATGCGCGTTATGTTCTTGTCTGTCGTGCCTTCGCGAAGTTCGGCGTGACCTACGTAGTCCCACGGCCCCGCGGCGATGAAGCCCGTGGCAATCGTGGCATTTGGATCCGCGGGGTATAACACGTCGCCGGCGATTTGTTCTCGTAAGAATCGTCCATAGGGCTTGTCTTCATTCAACGCTTGGATGACATAGTCGCGATAGGGCCATGCGTTGGGGCGACGTTTGTCTTTGTCGTAACCGTGCGTGTCACCGTAATGCACAACGTCCAGCCAATGTCTCCCCCACCGTTCGCCGTATCTCGGTGAGGCGAGCATCTGATCCACCAGTTTCTCGTAGGCTTCCGTGGAATCATCCTGTAGATAGGCGGCTATTTCTTCCGGCGTGGGGGGTAGGCCGAGCAAATCGAAAGAAAGTCGTCGAATCAGCGAGCGTTTATCCGCTTCGGGCGACGGTGGAAGTCCGGCTGATTCCAACCTCGCAAGTATGAAATGGTCAATTTCATTGCGGGGCCATGCACTGTCCTCGACCGACGGCAAGGGCGTTTCGCCGAGCGGTTGAAAGGCCCAATGAGTTTCATATCTCGCCCCCTGATCAATCCATGCACCGATGAGTGTAATTTCATCCGGTGTGAGCGACTTCCCGGAATCCGAAGGCGGCATTACGTCGTCGGGATCCTGGGCCGTAATGCGAACCCACAGTTCGCTCGCCTCTCTATCTTTTGGCACAACCGGAATGCTCCCGGACGGAAGCGCAGCGTAAAACGAATCATTGTCGACGCGCAGGCCCGCTTTTCGCTTAGCGCCGTCGTGTCCGTGGCAGGTGAAACAATTTTTTACGAAGATTGGCAGGATATCGCGGTTATACCGCACCGGTTCCTGCGCGGTTGCGGGGTATCCGACGAGCGCGACGGCGATAAGAAGCGATGCGCATAGGAATTGAGCATGTATGACACGGGGGGTATTGGACGGGCCGATCATTTTCTTTTTCGGATACATGGGGGCATTATATGCGTCGGGCAGCGCGAGTGAAACTTGGGAGGTTGCGGACTATGGCATGGCAGTTTTCGGTTTGGGTTCGGATTGCGGCATGCGCCTTGGCCATTCTGGCGAGTGTACCGGTGGCGGCCCAACAAGCGCCGCAGTGGATGAAGATCGATGTCGATGCCCGGGACCTTCCGCGAAAGTTGTTGCGCGCGCGTATCACCATACCCGCGACCGCGGGAGAGATGACACTTATGTATCCGAAGTGGGTGCCAGGCACGCATGCAGCGTCTGGGCCGGTAGAGAACATCGGAGGACTACGCATATCTTTGCCTGACGGCACGCCAATCGCCTGGCGACGAGACGATGTCGAGATGTGGAAATTCTATTGCACGACGCCCGAGGGTGCGACGCAGGTTCTGGTGGACATCGATTACATCTGCAGCCAACCGGATGCCAATAGTATGGGCATCGACAGCTTTGGGAACTCGCTCATCGGGGTGATCAACTGGAATACCTGTCTCCTGTATACGCCGAACGTGAAATCGGCGGACGTCAAAGTAACTGCCACGTTACAATTACCGGACGGATGGAAATATGCGACTGCTTTGGCGACGGAGAACGTAAACGATGGCAAGGTATCGTTTGCCGATATCTCGTTGGACGAGTTTGTGGATTCCCCGCTGATATGCGGTGAACATCTTCGCACGATTCCACTGGAACAGGATTTTAAACCGACTTTAATTCATTTGGTTTCGGAGTCACCGAGCGCTACGAATCTGAAACCTGACCTCATTGCGAAGTATGCGAAAGTGGTTTCTGAAGCGGGCCTGATTTTCGGCGCGGCACCCTACGACACCTATCATTTCCTTGTGACGTGCAGCAATGACTTTCCGGCGAACGGTCTGGAACACCGCCAGTCGAGCTTTAATGGCGTGGGTGAGCGCGACCTCATTGAAGAGGAGCCCATCAAGGGCTGGGTGGGCTATTTGCTGCCGCATGAGTTCGTGCACGCATGGTGCGGGAAGTACCGGCGTCCGGCGGAAATGGTGACGGGCGATTTCCACACTGCACAGCATACGGAGATGTTATGGGTCTATGAAGGCCTGGCGCAGTATCTCGGTGAGATTCTGAATGTGCGGGCAGGCGTGTGGGACCTCGATCACTATAAGCGGCTGCTTGCGAATGATGTGAGCTTTCTCAAAAGCCAGACAGGACGCCAATGGAGGCCCTTGGAAGATACGGCTGTGGCGTCCGGGCAGTTGCGCGATCGCAGCGCAAACTGGTCGGGTCTGCGGCGCAGTCAGGACTACTACGTAGAAGGCAAATTGCTGTGGCTCGAGATCGACGCCATGCTTCGTGATGCAACGAGCGACGCGAAATCGCTGGACGATTTCTGCAGGGCTTTTTTCGCTGTGGATGAATCGAAGTTACCGGTCTCGACTTTTACCTTCGACGACGTGTGCGCGGCGTTGAATGCGGTATCGCCATACGACTGGTCGGGATTCATTTCGGCGCGTGTTGGGCAAGTGCAGGACGCGCTGCCGCTTGATGTTGTGACGAAAATGGGCTACCGGCTGCAGTATGCGAGCGAAGCACCCGAGTTTGTTAAGAAACGTGAGGGCGAACGAAAGTACGTTGCGACGCTGGACGCGCTCGGCGCGGACATCGGCGACGACGGTCGGATTCGTTCGACGATAGTTCCTGGATCGCCGATAGACGCCGAAAAACTTGGGCCCGGCACCATGATTATCGGCGTGAATGGCCGGAAGTTTTCCGCGCAGCGCATGAAGGACGCAATCAAGGACAGCGTAACGAATGGTGAGATCGAACTGCTGGTTCTGAATGGCGATGCCTACCGCACGATCACGCTCGACTACAAGGACGGGGCCAAGTACATCGAACTTGTGCGAAACGATTCGACGCCGGACTATCTTGCGGCGATCTGCGCGGCACGAAAACCCGCGGCGGAGTAGTCGCATGCAGTTCATGATTGAATCCATCGCCACCGTGCACAACGCGCGGACAGACGCGGTAGACGATGGATGGGACGCTATATCGTCCGAGATTCTACTGCATGAGCACATGCCAGAAGCGTGTTTCGACGGTATTGAAGGCTTTTCTCATCTTGAGATCGTCTATGTTTTTCACAAGACGGTTGGATCCGCACCTGTTCTTGGCGCGGAACATCCGCGCGAGAACCTCGCATGGCCCCAAGTTGGCATTTACGCCCAACGGAAGAGGGCGCGCCCGAATTTTATCGGATGTACCATGGTGCGCCTTGTTCGCAGGCAGGGTCGCAGCCTTTTTGTCGAACGCCTGGACGCTATTGATGGCACGCCAGTAATAGACATCAAGCCGGTGATGCGGGAGTTTCTGCCAGCCGAGGAAGTCCGACAACCCACTTGGGCGGGGGAGTTGATGCGCGGATATTGGTAGGTATGCTGCCTTGGCGCGTGGCATGACCCAGGTTATACTTGATACTTGGTGTTAATTGTTGTTTCGATTCCGGACGCACTATTCCACTCTGCTGAACTTGCGTCAAAGCAATTGGGTATTTCCCGCAGCGAACTTTATCAACGCGCGCTACGCGCTTTCGCTGATCAACTTGACGAAGATTCCGTGAGCACGGCGCTCGACACTGTTTACGGTTCAGAGAGCGATGATTCACGACTCGATCCCGTGCTTCATGCCATGTAACTCGCAAGCCTTCCTCGCGAAGAATGGTAGTCCGTTACGAAGAGACGCGGTGAGCCCCTCTTCCCGAGCCCAAAGGCTCAGAACCCGGATTTAGACGACCCGTGCTAGTGGTTCAATTCGACTTGCTCAACGCAATCCCATTTCAAACTGTGATTGCATGGACAGAATTGGTGCCGGCCTGCGGCTTGTACTATTCGTTTAGCTCCTCACACG
>CALEZK010000662.1 GCA_937928585.1 uncultured bacterium
TTTTGCATAAATTTTCCACGAATAGAGTAAGATTGCGCGCGTCGCAACTGGAGGCAAGACTCACCATGTCTGATGAACTGCTCGTGCGCCAATTGGCCATTGAAACCACGGGGTACTACTGCGTGCAGATGCCGGACCAGGAATATAATTCCCCGCCAGTTGTCCTCGTCGCGCTACACGGATTCGGCCAAAAGTGCAAAGGGTTCATGCGGCATTTCGCCGAATTACGCCACCGTAACATCATCGTGATCGCACCCCAGGGGCCCCATCAGTTCTATATGCAGTTGGAACCTAAAAAGGTCGGCTTCAATTGGCTGACGATCTACGAGAAAGAGAATTCGATTCGCGATTTTACCGGTTTTATGGTGCGTTTGCTGGGGGAAGTTCAGCGCGATCATCCGATCCCATTCGATCGCGTTTTCATCCTCGGCTTCAGCCAGGGCGTCTCCATGGCCTACCGGTTCGCAGTTTCCGGCGCAATCTCGCCGCGTGGTGTGATTGCGTGTTGCGCGGATCTCCCGCAGGACGTCGCGGAAAAACTGGCATCAACCGTCCCGTTTCCCGTGCTTCTGGCTCACGCGGAGGACGATCCGGTGATTCCCGTGGCAAAGGCCGATGACGCGGAGCGGCAACTTCGCACCAGCGACTTCCCGGTCGAGCGACTCGCATATACCGGTGGCCATACAATTCCCGACGATGTCGTGGTACGCATTGGCGACTGGATCGAATCAATTGCCGAGCCGCGCTAGACGCGCAGGAATGTCTTTTTTCGATACATGTAAAGCAGGATCAGCCAAATGATGCCAAATCGAATCGCGTACCGAAGAAATTCATGAAAACCCGTGCGCGCCGGCATCAATCCGCCGCCACCGGTTAGTTCATCCGCGGCAACCATGAACGAATCGCCAAATACCTGCACGGCCATATACACGGCAATGGCGTTCATTCCGATTACAACGAATGGAAAAGCCCAACGGCGGAAGCCCGCCACGTCGACAACCCAATAAAACATAGCCAATAGAAGAAAACTCCAGCCTGCCGCCCACAGCGTCATGGAGCTGGTCCAAAGATGTTTGATAATCGGAAAATGAAAACTCCATAGGTATCCACTGAGAAGGCAAGCGACTCCCGCACCTGCTAGGTACAGCGTCTTGCGGTTCGCATCCAACGATGACTTCAAAATGTGTCCCCCCATAACGCCGAGGAGCACGGACGACGCGAAAGTCAGGCTACTGAGTATCCATGTATATGATGTGCCGTCTCGAAACGAACGCAGAATCGTCTCATCCACCCATAGCGCCAGGTTCGCGCCGGGCTCGAGCATTGCCGCGCCGTGACCGGGCGTTGGCACAAACATCATGAGTACCCAGTAGACAACCATCAATCCGACGGCGAGCGCGAACTGCCAGACTATCCGAAGGTGTAGCAGCGCGAACGCGGCGACGATGTAGCCCGCGGCAATCGATTGCAGCGTGTTGCAATAAAGATGAAGTTGGGCGAGGTCCCATTTGAATAGATTTCCCTGCGCCGCAATTCCTAGCACGAACAGGAGCAGAGTTCTCCGCACTATCTTCATGTACAACGCGGTCTTGTTCTGGCCCTCTTTCAACCGCCGGCCGAACGAAAAAGGCATGGACGCGCCCGTGATGAACAGGAACAGCGGCATGATCAGGTCCCACGCTGTAAAGCCTTCCCACTCGACATGGCTGAATTGATGTTGCAACCACTCCGGTGGCGGTGTCACGAACAGCTTCACGAACGACATCACCAATGCGTTGCCGCCGATTATCCAGAACATATCGAAGCCACGAAGGGCATCGATCGACATCAATCGGTCGCTGGATTGACCATCACTGTTCATTTGCCACCCCACCGGCAAGACTCGTCATCACGACATTAACCTGTATCAGCGCAAACTAGAACACGCGAAGCGTGACGCATTTCAGATACGCTGTCTCTGGCATACCCAACAGTATCGGATGGTCCCGTGAAGGCCCCCGAACATCCACCAGCCACACCGCGCGTTGTACCGTGCGCGCCGCCCGCTTCAACATTTCCAGGAATGCTTCCTGGTCCACAAAATGTGAGCACGAAGACGTTATAAGATAACCACCTGGCTCCACGCTTTGCATACCCAGTTGGTTTAAATTCTGATAATGGCCCAATGCGCGCTGCGCAAAGGAACGCGATTTCGCAAGCGCCGGCGGATCCAAGACTACAACGTCGTATCGGCCCCCGCGATCTAATGCCTCCGATACATCCGCGCATTCGAATGCACAAGCACCCTCAACACCATTCAATACCGCATTCGTCTTGGCCAGCTCGATGGCGCTCTTGGAAGAATCTACGGCCAACACACTCGACGCGCCCGCACGCGCCGCGTGCAGGCCCCACTGGCCCGCATAGCAGAATCCGTCAAAAACGCGCGCACCACGGAAGAAGGGCGCCGCCGCAAGACAATTCTCCCGCTGATCCAGGAAGAGGCCTGTCTTCTGACCTTCGTCAATGTTGACCTTGAACGTGACGCCGGAAGCTTCCACCGTATTCCAGATTGGCGCATCCCCAAATCGCGATACGCGACCTCCCGCGAAAACGCGGACACCAGTAACGGATTCGTCGGAAAGAAATGCATTCGCGATCGCCTCTGTATGCGGCGCGTAAAATGCGCAATGAGACTCCGCAACAACGACGCTTCCATATCGGTCCGCAACAAGTCCCGGCAATCCGTCGCTTTCGCCAAATAACCAGCGGTAGGTGGTTTCTCCCGGATAGAGGATCTCGCGGTATCGTTTAGCCCGCAGAATGCGTCGCCCTATAAAGGCCCCGTCAATGGGCTCTTCGTGGCTCGACAGGAGCCTGACCGCGATCCCGCCTTCCTTTTGGTAGAAACCGCGGCCTACAAATCGGCCTACGCTTGACGCGACGTCAACCAACGCGCCGTCCTCGGCGTCCGGCAAATCTGAAAACTCATTTCGGTATGCCCAAAGGTGACCGCGCAGCATTCTGCGCTCTTCTTTTGGGTTAAGTGTGGCTTTATACATCCGCATAGTTTACCTGAGGCGGGCCAAACCGTACCACCGTTTTGGTCCCGATTTTTCACGCGCACATGCGTAGAGTCGGATAACCAAAGGGGATTCAGCAAGTTATGTAGGCTGTGGTAGCAGACTTAGACAACATTGTGTGCGTGTAAAGAATTGTCACCAGCGACCCTCTCAGTTTTCTCTTGAGCTCTTCTTGCCGCTTGATGTCTTTCAACCTGAAGCATGGCATGTTGACGCGGTGAGCGCGCGGATTCGAAAGAGCTACCACAACGTACGCGCAAGAATTGGCAGCATACGCATCCGTAGGTTTTAGGCAAGAATAGCGGCACTAAAAAGCGCGCATCGTTTTCGTCACAAGAATAGCGAAAGCAATCGTTTACACCTCGTTTTAGATGTGTGGATCGCAGTTGGCATAGGTGTTGCTTTATCTGAATGCGTGACCGATTGGCGGTCACAGCGAAGTAGGAGGCAGGCAATGAACTCACTGGCGTTGATGGCTGTCCACATGGCGTGTCAGAAGAGGACTTCCCGAGTGGGTAAGTCGGCACCCTCGACAGACGCCGCCGTGAGCCTAAAAGCCCCTGCCGGCTTCGCTGATTCGAATCCGTTACTCGCCTGTGCAGTTGATGCTCGGTCCCTGACCAAGCAGCTTCACCGGCGGGGACGTTAAGTGGCCCTCTCATCGGTGCGCCCAGCACCGAAATCTGGTTGCTGACTCCGCAACCTGGACTCTGGCCGCGCAACGCAAGAAGGCTCCCTCGACCGAGTGCCAAGCCCGGGGCATTCGGAGTCGCGTTGCGCGGCCTGCCCTCTTCTGCGAAGAGGCAGGCCGCAAGGCTTATCGCACAGCGTAATCGTCGCGTAAAGGTGCGCGCACTATTCCGCGGGTAATTTGTTCGGTCGAATCTTCAACTTCTGGTCGACGTCGATGCGGTTGCCTTCAATACCGTTCCACTCGCGAAGGTCTTGAACCGTCACGCCGTACTTGCTGGCAATGTTTGCAAGGTTGTCACCCCGCTTCACCGAATACGTGACTTCCGTATCCGCCGGAGGCGTCGCGGTTTCAGATGTCTCCACCGGAGCGGATGCTTCTGCCTGCGGCTCTTCTTCGGCGGGTGGGGCAGGAGTACCGTCGGTGGGCGTCGCAGTTGCCGACTCGGAATCCTGGAAATCTTGCGGAACGTGCACAATAAGCACCTGGCCGACGTTCAACTTTGTGTCGTTAAGATGGTTCCATTGCATCAGGTCCTGATAAGTGACCTTATATTTCGTTGCGATAGAAGAAAGGAAGTCGCCGCCTTTCACAACGTGCTCGATCTGCTTTGTATTCGCAGGTGGCTGTACCGAGGGTTCTTCGCTCGGTGGAGCCGTCGTCTCTGCTTCCTCTGTTACTGCGGTTTCGACAGGTGCGGCGGGCGAGACCTCCGCTGGCGTGGCTTCTGCCGGTGCTGTTGCGGGTTCAGGCGCCTCAGAGGTCTTGATGATTAGCTTCTGGCCAACCTGCAGATTGTCTGACTTCAGCGCGTTCCATTCTTTGATTTGCTCTACCGTCACATCATGTTTCGTGGCGATTTTCTTCAGGCCATCGCCACTGACGACCGTATATTCAATCTCCGTCGCAGGTGCGGTCGGAGCATCAGCCTCAGGTGCAGGTTCGGTTGTTGCAACGATGGTGTCCGGCGTGGGTGTCTGCGGAAACTGTGGCAATTGTCCGTCAAGCCCGGATTTTGGGGTCTTCAACAGTACTTGCCAGGCATCGAGCCGTTTCTTGCTTGCACTCAGTTTTACGCGGTCAATGGTCCCTTCCGCCGCGGCTTTCTCGATGGCAGCACAAACTGAGCGAATCTTGTCGAGGTCTTCGTCCAACATTAACACCGCATCACAACCGTTTGACAAAGCCTCGACTGCGGCTTGTTCAACCGTCTTGGTCTTTGTAACTGCCGCGAGCGATAGGTCATCTGCAAGCACGACGCCCGTAAAGCCCCATTTCTCGCGTAGCAGTCCATTCAGAAATTTCGCCGAAAGCGATGCCGGCGGTGTTGGCTTTATTTCGTTATCGATCGCGGGCACGGCAACGTGGCCTACGAGTATGCCGGGCACACCGTGACTCGCCGCATCACTGAACGGAAGCAGCAGGTGAGAGAGAATGTCTTGATCTTCCTGAACTATCGGCAGCGTCTTCGATGGATCTTCCTTCACCGATCCCATTCCGGGAAAGTGTTTGACTACCGGCAGCACACCGGCACTCACAATGCCATCCGCATAGGCAAGGCCTATGGCTGCAACCTCCTCAGGCACTTCGCCCAGGGTGCGCGCCTGCAAATCCTTGCTTCCGCCTTTCACGTAGACGTCTAGCGCGGGGGCAAACAACACGCCGACACCGCGTGAGTTCGCCGATTTGCCGACGTTGACGCCTGCTTCACGCGCCGCCGCGAGATCTTTCATCTCGCCAATTTTCGCTGCTGTCGGCGCTTCTTTGAGTCGCAGCGGATTTATCGATCCGCCTTCCTGAGAGACGGCGATAATCGGAAGCGAATCTATCGTGGTCCCCAAGCCCACCGCGGCCTTTATCTCGCTTACAAGATCGACCATCTGGTTCATCATGCGAATGTTCTCGGCGCGCAACACGATTCCGCCCGGTTTCAACTCCGCAAGCAGTTCTTTTGTCTGGTTGCTCAGCTTTTGTCCGTCAACCGCGATGAACAGATGGCGCGCTGGCCAAACGTCCTCCATTGCCGCAAGGTCAACCGAGGGTTCCGCAACAGGTGCAGTCGGTTCCGCATGCGGATCAACCGCCGTCGTTAAGGCCTGCGTCGGGTCCTCCGCCGGCGGCGCGGTCGTTGCGTCCTCGCTCGGCGCCACCGCAACCTGATTTGTCGTCGGCGTCGCGGTATCGGCGCTGAAATAACCGTACGTGAAATATCCCACGGCAAAACCGATTGCGATTCCCGCCAGTAGCGTGGCAAGTATCTCTAACGGCGACCGATTCGGGCTTCTACGAACATATACGTCCACGAAAAACTCTCCCTGAAGGGTTTCTTTTAGGGCAAACTAGCCTTCGGCCTGCCCCGTACCTCTTTTAATATCGACGATGCGGCCGCGGAAAACATCCACAACTCGCGCAACATGCGGGTCGCCCATCGCGGCCTTTGCTTCTTCGGCGTTCACCGATCCGTGAATATGGCGAAGTGGACGGATGTCCGCCACTTCCGATTCAACTTCCTCAAACGCACTGTCTAATCGAACCGAAGTGACGTTGTGCGTGATGTCCTTTATTATCCTCGAAACAAGCTCCAAGTTCTCTTGTCTCTCCACGAGCGCCCGTGATCGCGTCCACTGCGCCGCGAATCGGACCAGCAACTCGCCGTCAACAAGCGACACCGGGACCGCGTGGCCCAGAGCCACGCCCAAGTTCATGCTGCTTTCACTTGCCACCTGCGACAAGTACTGCCAAACTCGCGCCATATTCTCTGATGTCACGGTTGCTTTGCGCGGTCGTGCAGGTCGCGCCGCATCGGCGATGGGCTCATCCGCCCCGTTCGATGAGGAGGGCTCCAGTGCCGGGGTTGAACGACGGGGTGAAGGCGACCCGGATGGCGGCGTAGGCATGCCGCCGCTGCCGAGCGCCGAAAGTTTCTCGAGCACGGAGTCGATGGATACATCTACCGAAATCTTCGATAGACGTATCAGCAGGGATTCCAGCGCGATGCGCTGTGCCAACTGCGAATCGAAGTCTTTGGCCAATTCCGCAAATTGTTCAACTAACTTGATTAGTTGTGTGAGCGAGAAAGACTCGGCAATTTCTTCCATCTCAGCTACTTCATCATCGGGCAGTGCAAGCAAAGTTCTGGGGGCGCTGGTCTTGCATACCATGAGATTTCTAAAGTACTGCAAGATGTCCTGCACAAACTGCGAGAGATCTTTTCCACTGGCAACAATATCTTCAACCGTACCCAGGACTGTCGCGATGTCCTGCTTTTGCAACGCGCCGCATAATGTGTGCAGAAGCTTCCAGTCGACAAGCCCGAGGACATCGAAAACGTCTTTGTAAGTGATGTTCTTGCCGCAATACGAGATTAATTGCTCGAGAATGCTCTCGGCGTCCCGAATGCCTCCGTCAGCAGCCCGCGCAATCGCGTACACGGCCTCATCGCTGCACGTAATCTTTTCCGTTTCCAGAATCTGGCGCAGGAGCTGCCGCAGGCTTTCCATCCCCGCCCGACGAAAGTCATACCGCTGGCATCGCGAGATAATCGTGGCCGGCACTTTGTGCGTTTCAGTCGTCGCGAGGATGAAGACCGCATGCTCGGGCGGCTCTTCGAGCGTCTTCAGCAATGCGTTGAACGCACTCTGGGATAGTTGGTGCACCTCGTCAATGATGTAGATCTTTTTGCGCGACCGCGACGGGATGAGTCGAATGTTTTCGCGCAATTGGCGAACGTCGTCGACGGTATTGTTGGATGCGCCGTCGATTTCAAGCACATCAATATTCGATCCTGAAGCGATCGTGCGGCAGTTGTCGCATTCACCACAGGGAGTAGGCGTCGGGCCCTTGGCCTCTTCGCAGTTAAGCGCTTTCGCGAGAATACGGGCGGTCGTGGTTTTTCCAATGCCCCGGGATCCAATGAAGAGAAACGCGTGGCCGATACGCCCCGAACTGATCGCGTTCTGCAGCGCGCGCGTGATGTGCTCCTGGCCCACCACATCCTCGAAACGTTGGGGACGCCATTTCCGCGCCAGCACCAAGTACGGGTCTTTTGCCATGCGACAAACCCTCGCGATCTATCGTTCCTGAAACAGGGGAGAAAGCGGTCGCGATGACGCTCGCGCCTTCGGTTGCGCGTCACCCCCAAGGTTCCGTGCGTCCCGGTGCGGAGCGTGTGGTGACGGCCAGGCGACCCTGCAGCACACGAAAAAATCCACCTACGGCTGCTTCCGTCAAGACCTGACCGGGTTCAGCGGCATCCCGTTGAGCAGGACCCAGCCGCCACCACCCGATCCGCACAAGGTAATTCCCGGCAAACCGGGATCAAATCGCACCTGAACTTGCGCATTGGAATAGCGGAAAAGGTAACACTTCAATGCCGAGCAAATCAAATCCGGGACGAAAATACGAAGGGACGCGCACCATCCCTTCGTGTTGAATTGCTTGCGGTTTTTCGCGCCTGTGGCCTAGAGACTCGCCAAGAGTCCCAACTGGCCACGATGATACGAATCGTGAAGCAACATCATGTCGAGCGTGCCCACATATGTCTTGAAGAAACTCTCAGTTCCTTGAGGGATTTTCCCCTTGGGCGCTCCGTCAAGATCCGCGTCTACCTGCTCTTTCAACAGGTGAAGCGTTGCTTCTGCCACTTGTCCGTACACCGTAACGACCTCGTCCCAACTCGGATACTTGCCAGCGTCCTGCGTTACAGGCTCGCCGCCGATGAAGTGAGGTCCAAACAGTTTTGTATACTCCCGCGGCACGGTTCGCGGACCGCCGAACAGAATGACGTTCAAAATGTTGTCGTTGCCGAATGCCAAATGTCCCATCAGCCAGAGCGGATGCGCTTTCTCGGCTTTAGGCTGTAGCAGCCTTTTTTCTGCAGCAACGGCGGCAGCCGCCTCCGCCGTGCGACCGAAGGCGTTCTTGAACAATGCGTCATACACTTCCATCTTTACGCGACCCATCCCGGCAGCCCTCCAATTTCCATTTTGTGCACCTCGACAAAATCACGGTTGCGCCGTCATTTGGCAGGTATCATGCCTCTGCCCAAGTCTGTCGCGACCTCGAAAAGACGCCCGCGTACAGCCCTCCGTGCGCGTTCAAATGCCGTCTCATCCTTCATCAATTGCGCCGCCCAATTGCATTGCTGGCCATAGGCATGGAGCTCAAATGCCAACTGGTTCGCGTCTATACTCGCGTCGATGTGGCCGCGCTCTTGTGCAATTACAATCTGACGGCGTAACCAATCCAACCACTGCCCGCTCGCTTCCACAAGTCGATCGCGAACCGCACCCGGCCTGCCATCAAGTTCCGTCGCGGCAGCTGAAAAAAAACAACCCCCGCAGTCTCGGAGCGCCTCGATCATCGTGATCCAGTCGAAGACAACGCTATAGAGCCGGGGAAGGCCGCGCTCAACGCGCTCTGCTGGTGCGACTACGGCCCGAAGGAACTCCAATCGAGCAGCCTCCAGTGTGGCAAGCTGCAGTTCTTCCTTCGAACCGAAATGGGAGAAGAGGCCCGCCTTGCTCATCCCGACCTGCTTCGCCAAGACCCCGATCGTCAAGCCCTCCAACCCGACCTCTCGGGCCATTGCAACTGCCAAAGTGAGGATCCGGGTGCGGTTGTCAACAGGTTGGCTATCGCGGGGGACTGAACGTTCGGTTTTCATGTCGGAAGCATATCCACCGAACGGTCGTTTGTCAATCCCCTCGCTTTAGCCCAAGGGTTTGCGGTACACTCCGCGCTACATGGTCAAGACTCTCGAAATCACAAGCCTCGCTCACGGTGGACATGGCGTTGCTCGACTAGACGCCGAAGTCTGGTTCGTGCCGTATGCGCTGCCAGGCGACGTCGTAGTCGCAAAGGCGTCGCGCCGTGCGCGCGGCGTTGTTTGGGGGAGTATAGAGTCAATTACCCAACCGTCTCCGTACCGCACGGCGGCACCGTGCCCGGTTTTTGGCCAGTGCGGCGGCTGCACTTGGCTGCACTTCGCCTATCCCGCCCAGTTGGAGTGGAAACGCACGATCGTCGCCGAAACCCTGCGTCGGCTTGGCGGAATTGAACTAGCCGATATCAACATGCTCGAGAATGACACCCTGCGCCTCGGCTATCGCACACGCGCCGAGTTTCAGTCCGCCCGTGGCAAACGCGGATTCTACGCGCTGGGGACCCACGACGTGGTGAATATACAGGAGTGCCCTTTATGTCATCCGCGCCTTAACGCCGCGCTCGCGTGGTTGCGCGAGGAACGTATCGAGGGGCCAGTCGAGATCACGGTCAATCCCGAAGGCGACGACGTGCTGGCATGGACCTCCCGACCTAACCCCAGACTTTCGAAGATTTTTCCCGAAGCGCAATCCTTGCGCACCGAAGGTCCGCGCGACCGATTCATTTTCGACGGTGTGCCGGTTGTGTGTGGCGCGTTCGCGCAGGGAAGTCTCCTGCTGAATCGCCTATTGCGCGATCATGTAACGCAGTGCATAGGCGGCGCGTCAAGCGTACTCGACTTGTACTGCGGCACGGGTAACTTTTCTTTGGCGCTCGAAGCTGAAGTGCTCGGCATAGATCACAACCGTGCAAGCATTACTGCGGCTGTATCCATGGCCAAGGGCGAATATCGCGTGGGGGGCGAAGCCGATTTGCAAGCTGCGATCAGCAGCCGTAAATGGGACGCAATTGTTCTGGATCCGCCGCGGGATGGAGCCAAGAATATTGCATTGGCGCTTGCGCAGTGTGACGCCGGTGTAATCGTGTATGTATCGTGCGACCCCGCAACCCTCGCCCGGGACGCGCGGATTCTGCACGGCGCGGGCTGGCAAGTGGACACTGCTGCCGTTGTCGATATGTTTCCGCATACGGCACACATCGAATCCGTCTTGAGTTTTAAACGGGCTTAATTCCCCAGACTCGAACGCCTAGAACTGAAAATAAATGAACGCGCCGCTGGCATTCTCGCGCACCAGCAACAAGATCAGCATACCCGCGGCATACGCGATACCACTTCGCCACCACACATCTCTCTCCGAATACGGCAACTCAGCATTCCGAAACCAGCAGCGGCCGTCCAGCACAAACAAGACGATCCCATAGAATGTGAGCGCTTCCACAAGACCGAAGTACGCCGGTTCATACAGTGACGCGCCAGCAGGCAGCGTGCCCCCTGCGATTTGCGAAATATAGGTGATTGCCTCGTCAAGCGTTGCGGCGCGAAAGAAAATCCAAGTGAAACAGACAAGATTGAAAGTCACAATCACACCAGCGCAATAGCGAAGCCATGCACTCGCACTTACAGGCACACCCTCGACCGCGACCCGACGGCCGCGCAGGAGGTACTTATGCACCGCCAACATAGTGCCGTGCATTGCGCCCCACAACACAAACGTCCAGTTTGCCCCGTGCCACAAGCCCCCGAGTAACATGGTAATAAAGAGGTTGCGGTACTGTGCGCGCGTACCGAAACGATTTCCGCCGAGTGGAATATAGAGATAGTCGCGCAGCCAGGTGGACAAGGAAATATGCCATCTTCGCCAGAACTCGGTGATGTTCCTCGCGAGATAAGGTTGCTTGAAATTTTCCATCAACTCGATACCCAGGATTCGGCTTATCCCACGCGCGATATCGCTGTAGCCTGAAAAATCGCAGTAAATTTGCAGCGCAAATGCGTAGGTGCATAGCAGCAGCGTCAGCGAATCGCCCGCCGACGGATCGGAGAAAGCGGTATCCACATACTGAGCAAGGCTGTCCGCAATCGCGACCTTCTTTACAAATCCCCAGAGTATGAGCTGGGTACCGCTCGTCCAATCTTGCTGACTTACGCGACGATCGGATTGAATCTGCGGGAGCAGCGCCGTCGCGCGCTCTATTGGCCCTGCAACGAGCTGGGGAAAGTAAGAGACAAACAACGCAAAATCCACCAACGATTTACAGGCCGGCTGCTCTTTTCTGTAGACGTCGAGCGTGTACGATAGCGTCTGAAACGTATAGAAACTGATCCCAACCGGAAGCACCACGTGCAACAGGGGAGTGGATGCTTCGAGTCCGATCGATTGCAAAGTGTCGATCGCGGACTCGACAAAGAAATTGAAATACTTGAAGAAGCCCAGCATGCCGAGGTTAACAATAAGGCTCATTAAAATAAGCAATCGGCGCTTTCTCGCGTCATCGGTCGCGTCAAGCGCAAGCGCGACTGCATAATCGACAACAGTGGAAATCCAGAGCAGCGACAGAAACCGCCAGTCCCACCAGCCATAGAACACATAGCTCGCTGCCAGTAGAAAAAGGTTCTGGCCACGTCGTGGCAACGCGTAGTAAACGGGCAGGACTACCAATAGAAACGCGGCGAATGTCCACGAATTAAAAAGCACTGCTAGTCGCCGGCCGCCAAATCTGGCAAATGTTTGGCGACTACTCTCGCCGCATCCTCGAGCAACTTGCCCCGTACTACGTCTAAACTGAAGTGGACCGGGTCGACAAAATCATCGTCAGTCACTGACATTGCGTCTGGACTGTCAAACCATTCAATCTGCACGCGATCATCGTCAAACGATTCAAACACTCTCCTGAAAGCGTCGAAGCTTTCTTTCATCTCGGGATTTTGCGCAATCGCTCCCATGAAATCGGAGCGAAGCGGAGGTATCCAAATGACAATTTTGCAGTCAGCAGGAGCGATGCGAATTATTTCTGCCAACGCCCTTTCAGCCGGTACATATGGGATTGGAAGAGGCGCCACATCCCGAATTATCTCGTCCGCGGAACGGTGTCCAAGTTGAGGAGGGTGCGCTGCGCGATGGGTGAGCGTTCCTGGCGTCAGAAAATCTTGCGCACGTTCTTCCTGGTTCATCGCAAGTTGGTGTGCAAACACGCGCCAGCCCGCGGGATTGTTCCGATACGAGATGAAAGGAAAAATGAAATCGCCCAATGTCTGAACCTTAAGCCCAACCGTCGGTTGCGCAATTCGATCCGAGAGGTCTGCGAACCGGCAGAAGAGGGTGCGCGACAACAACTCGTTGGTACGCACTCGGTAGTAAGTTCCCGGTGTGCATTCGAGAATCAGCAGTTTGCAGCGTTCCAGCATCGCTGGATTTCGCTTCAAGAGCAGCAGGTGTGTCGGCGTGATAAGACCCGGAAACCCGTAATTACTCGCCTCTGACTCTGGAAGCCCAAGTCTTTGCGACAACATGGGCGAAGTTATGTATAAGGTTCGCGACGAACCAAGCAATAGCACTCTTGGGCTAGGCGCCTCGCCAGTGCGATAGGTAATCTCTCGCTGCGCGAATACGAATGTGTCTAAATCGCCGTTCGGAACCGTCATGAAGATTTCGGGGCGCGAAAGCAGTATAAGACGCACCAGCAGCAAGATCACGATCGCGCAGATCAAGGCCCGGGTCGGCCTCGGCAACTCGAAACGTGCGCCGCGCGGGACACTATCAGGCGCTGATAGTTTGGAAGCGGACCCGAGATTCTTGGATTCGTGACTGTCCACAAGAGGGCTATCCAGATTTGCGCGGGAGTGTATCACATCAAGTTACACGACGACGAAACACTGCGCGGAAGCTTACTCCGGCGGTTCGCGCAATTCAGCTTCATTTGCAATCAACAATGGCTGTACCAGCGTCCGATCTGCAATCCACGTTACTCGCATGTATCCGGCAAACTCCTCGTCCCACACGTCCTCGCCGTGTCGAACCGTTGCATTCGGGTCGGGATTTCTCGGATTCGTCGCTGAGTTGTCGTAGTGGCCAATTAACTCGATTCGCGTGCCTTTGGGCAGGAACACGGGCCGCTCCAAAATGTAATCGGTTTGCCAATTGAAATCGTACTGCGGGATTCGTAGTAGGCGTTCGTTTCGTCCAGATGGGTAGTGCGCAATAAACTCAAACGATTTGCCGCGGTAGTGCATATGCGCGTTAAGCGCGTAAACCAAGGCGTCTTGGGGAACGCTTCGTTCTGTGGCAATCCGAAAATCCGAAACCTGCGGGGGGATCGTAAAATCATAAACCTCGGCAACCGCCCACTCCACGGATTCCCTTGGCTGTTTTTCCGCAATGGTTACTCCAATTTCAGTCCTGTCTTTTTGCGGCTTTCCAGCGGTGGTGTAGTGGATCTGCACGAGAAATTTCGCGTGCTTCGGTACGAGTATCGCCTTGCCATCAGTGAATCGTACGGGCTCCGAGCCGGGTGTATAGCTGCATAGCAAAGGGTGACCGGACCCAACGAAGTCGCCGTGCCGTCGATGCAGAGGTGCGTCTGTCTTAATCTTCACTATAAGGTGTTGCACTGCCATCATGGTGCTCGGACGAATCTCGATGGCATCTATCCACGTGTCCTGGGAGAATCCCGATGGAATCTCATACTGCTTATAGGGAATGCGGCCCGTTGCGGGCAGGCTGACATCCTCCGGCATCGTATAGATTTTATCAGGCCTGCCGATGCGCCAATCGCTCGGAAAAGAGGGCAGTTGGACGAAACCCTGGGTATCGCCGCGAGGCGCACCCGATGCAATCCATTCGGTGATCCTGTTAACTTCGTCGTCGTTCAAGCGCCGCTCGTTCTTGAATCGTCCAACCGCGGGATCGGCGTGCCAAGGGGGCATGCGGCGCGTACGGACGACTTCCCCAATCATGGCCGCGCGCGCGAGCACATCTTCATAACGAAGCAGGGGGAACGGTCCGCTTCCATCGCGATAGTGACACACCGCGCAGTGTTTCGTAATGATCGGCGCGATATCGGTCGTGTACGCCAATTCCGAATGCGAGGTTTCTGTGAGCAAAAGATGCAGCATCGCGGCGGCCAGTCCGCGCGAGACATAAAACTTCATGGGTCCGAATCGAAGGCGCGTTTCGCGATTGCTCAACTGCCCACCCGCTCAGCGTAAATTCGCGGATAGTCCTCCCGCACCCATTGCGCGAAAGGCTTGGAGCCGTCGTATAGATCCAGGAGGTTGCCGATCGGTGCGTTCATAAAAAAGAGCCCAAACTCCTGTCGTGCCTCATCGACGCTGTCTCCCGTGATTAGCCTGTACACCGCGGATGCCGTTCCCGCGCGATGCACCCCCGCCTGACAGTGAACAAGAATCGGCTTCTCGGCGTTCTCGATAATGTCCACCAAATTCGCCAGCGACTCCGGTTCCGGGATGCGGCGCATCGTGAGTTTCAAATCAACGTGTGCCGTCTCGTTTGCTTCGCAAGCCGCCAATTCCCGCTGATACCACAATTCGTCGGGATTCGCCCCGCGCAGATTCACAACGGTTTTTATGTCATGGCGATCAATGACAGCGTCGAGGCGAGCGCGGCCCATTTGACCAGCGCGGTAAAATTTTTCCCGTTCCACAGGCCGTAGATTGTCATTGAATACAGAACACGACGCGCCCAGCAGGAGGAGAGAGGAGTATAAAGTGAAGCGTAAATTCATACCGCGCTAATTTGCTGTGTCGATTCGGTCGATGCAGCCTTGTAGAGCCCGTGGACAGTCCGCAGCACATGCAGCGAATCTGCCCCTGAGATCGGTGCGTGCTCAAGCCTTAAGCTCGCTCGCACGGCGTTGCGCATGAAGATGATGTAAGGATCGAATTCCTCAGGCCCAATGAATTCCTTCATGCCGGGCTCCTGTCCAGCCTCGGAACTGTACCAACGCATTCGTCGCGGCGGGTCGGAATCGATCTGCAACCAACCCTTTGATCCCCAAATCTTCAAATGAGATTGATAGCCCTTGTCGAGGTAATACCCGGACGTCAGCGTTCCAAAGAATCCCTTGTCAAACTTCATCGTCATCGCCACCGAATCTTCCGTATCCAAGGGTTGACCGCCGACATTTCCCGAGAAGCCCGCTACTTGCTCAATGCGCGAACCGGTGATGTACATCGCAAGATCGAGCCAATGTATGCCGAGCCAGGAAAGATGACCGCCTCCTGCCCGCGCTTTGCTTGCCATCCACGATGCCTGATAACCGGGATTCGTGAGGCGTGTCTGATCTTGAATCAGGTTCATTTCGACGCCGTAAATCTTTCCGATGAGACCGGCTTCAACAATGCGGCGCGCTTCGACTACTTCCGGATTAACACGATTCACGAGCGCGAGCATGAGGAGGAGGTTTGATGAATCTGCCAACTTCACAAGTGTCTCAAACTCGGTGTCGTGTATGCAGGCTGGTTTTTCCGCGAATACATGGCAGCCCGACAACAGTGTCGCACGAATAGCTTCCGGAGAAAGCTTTGCCTCCAGGCTTACTACGGCCATAGCCGGCTTCTCGGTGGCAAGCATGGCGTCCCGATCTGTATATACCTTCGTCAGCTTCTCGCCGAGCGCATTCCGCGCCATCGTTTCAGATGCGCCATCGGCGTCTGCAAGTACAACAGCTCGAACTTCGTCAACCTTGGCAAGCGCCTCAAAATAGATTCCAAGGTGCGCGCCACCCGCATTCGTGATCACGCCCGCCGTAATGTGATCTTCCGCCGAAACATTTGCGTCCGCGGACAGCGAAGCCGTTAGGCCGGCCACGGCCGCGCTTCCGAGAAACTGCCTGCGATCCATCATGAGATTTTGGGTTCCCATCCCGGTTCGTATTCGCGTTTCCAATAGTTCATCGCATCCGCATCATTGAGTATGTGTCCGTTCGTCGCATCGCAGGTTAATGCCCGGCCCGTTCGGTGCGCAATATTGCCGAGGTGCGTCAGCAGCGTGCTCTTGTGCGCATCGTCGATGCCGCAGTGGAGCTGCTGCGGTGCATTGTCCCGAATGGCCTTCAAGAAGTTCGGAATATGGTCGGCTTCGCCCAATTCCCCCTTCTCCGTTCGGACCGGCTTCGCATCCTGATCGAACAGCGTGTAGTCGCCGTTGCCCGTCAACACTAGCGAGCCTTTCTCGGCATAGAACGCCACGAAATCTCCCTCGTTCGGATTACAACTATGGCCCTGCCACGTAATCAGTTTCTTGTCTGCAAATTCAAAGGCCACAACATGCGTATCGGGCGTTTCCTGATCATCGTCAAAACAATACCGGCCGCCGCTAGATGAGACGCGCACCGGATAGTCAACGTTTAGTCCCCAACGGCACAAATCGAGTGTGTGAACGCCATTGTTTCCAAGTTCGCCATTGCCCCAGTGCCAGAACCAATGCCAGTTGTAATGCACGCGGTTGTCTACATAGGGCCTTCGCGGAGCCGGTCCTTGCCAGAGTTCGTAGTTCAACGTGGCCGGTACTTCCGCGGGCTTACCATGCCCAATCGTACCGCGTGCGCTCCCGTAATGCGCGCGAGAGGAGTACACGCGCCCCAGTTCCCCGCCGTGAAGCAGGGCCATGGCGGCACGAATGTTGGCGCTGCTGCGACGTTGCGTTCCCACCTGCACCAACCGTTTGTGCGTGCGCGCGGCTTCGATCATGAGTTCGCCTTCTTGCGGCGTATGGCTGCACGGCTTTTCCACGTATACATGCTTGCCCGCCGAACATCCCAGAATCGTCGCGGGCGCGTGCCAATGGTTGGGCGCGGCGCACACCAGCACGTCAACTTCCTTGTCGTCGAGTATCTCGCGAAAATCGGTTACCGCCTTCGGTGAAGCCGCTCCAGCTTTCTCAACGGCATTTGCGCCGTTCGCAACGCGATTCGAGTCCGCGTCGCATACATAGCGCACTTCGCCGTTGGGTTGCGATGCAAAGATGCT
>CALEZK010000663.1 GCA_937928585.1 uncultured bacterium
TATAAGAGACAGGTTCAACATGGGAATCACCTTTAACGTTTACGGCGACAGCGCCGGAACGGAGCGCATTTTCCCGTTTGACGTCATCCCGCGGATCGTGCAGGCGCGGGAATGGGAGCGATTGGAAAAAGGTCTCAAGCAGCGTATCTTCGCGCTGAACAAATTCGTCGACGATATCTACCACGAAAAGAAGATTATTAAAGACGGCGTGATCCCCGAGCACGTCATTGCGTCAGCCAAATCGTATCGACCCCAGTGCGAAGGCCTGAATCCACGACGCGGCGTTTGGTGCCATATCACGGGCACCGACCTTGTTCGCGACAAAGACGGCACGATGTATGTCCTTGAAGACAACCTTCGCTGTCCTTCCGGGGTTTCGTATGTACTCGAGAATCGCGATGTGATGAAACGCACTTTTCCACTCGTATTTGAGGCCTCCCTGGTGCGTCCAGTCGTGGACTACCCAATGCACCTGCTCGATATGCTCACGTCACTTGTACCGGAAGGCGTCGCGCGTCCCAAAGTGGTTGTGCTGACGCCTGGCATTTATAACTCTGCCTATTTTGAGCATTCATTCCTCGCGCAGCAGATGGGCGTGGAGCTGGTGGAAGGCAGCGATATGCTGGTCAAAGACGGTTATGTAGTCATGCGCACGACGAAGGGCTTTGAGCGCGTAGACGTGATCTATCGGCGCATTGACGACGACTTCCTCGATCCGAAGGCGTTCAATCCGGATTCCATGTTGGGAGTGTCCGGCATTCTCGACGTGTTTCGGGCGGGGCGCGTGGCCCTGGCGAATGCGCCGGGCACCGGCGTCGCCGACGACAAGGTGGTCTACGCGTATGTGCCCAAGATCATCAAGTACTATCTCGACGAAGACCCGATCATCCCCAACGTGCCGACGTTTGTCTGCTGGGACGACAAGGAGCGCGAGCATGTGCTTGCAAACCTCGATAAGCTCGTAGTTAAAGCTGCGAACGAATCCGGCGGATACGGCATGCTCGTCGGACCGCATGCGACTCCGGAAGAACGCGCAAAGTTCGGCGATCTAATCCGGGAAAACCCCCGAAACTACATCGCGCAACCTACCCTGTCCCTTTCCCGCGTCCCGACAATCGTCGATGATCATTTCGAAGGCCGGCACGTCGATCTGCGTCCCTACATTCTCTACGGCGAGGACATCTATGTGTTGCCGGGAGGCCTCACGCGCGTTGCGTTGAAAAAGGGTTCGCTCGTCGTCAATTCGTCGCAGGGCGGCGGCAGCAAGGACACGTGGGTCGTCGAGGAGTTAGAATAACATGCTAAGCCGGGTCGCGGAATCAGTCTATTGGTTGAATCGCTATATTGAGCGCGCCGACAACGTCGCGCGTTTCGTGGACGTCAATTTTCACCTGCACCTCGATTTGCCGAGCGCGAACGGAGAACAGTGGGAACCGCTCGTGCGCACCACGGGCGACTATGATGTGTTCATGGCGACCTACGGCGCCGTTACGCGCGAGAATGCGCTGCAGTTCCTGGCGTTCGACTTGAACAATCCGAATTCGATTGCCTCCTGTCTGCGATCCGCGCGCGAGAACGCGCGCATCATTCGCGAGATCATTCCGTCCGAGATCTGGGAACATATAAACACATTTCACATCATGGTGCGCGACGCGGCGCGCATTCCAAATATCGTCTATTCGCCGCATGATTTCCTCGCGCGCGTTCGCAGCGACAGCAACCTCGCCATCGGGTTGACGGAAAGCGCCATGCCCCGCGGTGAGGTGTGGCACTTCGCGCGACTGGGGCGGTATCTCGAACGCGCGGACAAAACGTTGCGCATCCTCGACGTCAAGACCTTTCTGGAGTTGCCTTCGATAGTGGACATAGGCGACGCCATCGATGCGATACAGTGGTCCGCCCTGCTGCGCTCGGCGAGCGCGTTCGAGGCGTACCGTAAGCGCCATGGCCGCATCGAACCGGATCGTGTTGCACAGTTTTTGCTACTTGATCGCGAGTTTCCCCGGGCTGTGCTCTTCTGCGTGAACGCAGTCGATGAATCGCTCCATGCGATCTCGCGCACACCCGAAGATGGGTACAGCAACCGCGCGGAGCAGCGTGTGGGCCTGCTTACGTCGGAGCTTGCATATGCAGATATCCAGACCATCATCGCGGCAGGGTTGCATGAAGACCTCGACGCGCTCCAGGCGAAATTGAACGTCGTCGGCGATGCGGTGTTCGACACCTATTTCGCGTTGCACCCCATCTCCGCCGCTAATTCATGAGTGTTACGGTAGTGTTGGTCTACCCGCGGAAACGATGTGGATAACCCGAGCGATCCTGGTGAGTATCGTGTGGAAAACTCGGGAAGCCAAAGCAAGGCGAGCCTCGCCTTCAGTCAGCCTAACCCACAGTTGCGGCGGCGTTTATAGAAACGGCTCGTTCTCTCCGCCCCGCGCCAGTTGAACCGAATACTCCCCATTTTGGGGAGGTCTGAATCCATGTGGATAGGTCGTGGATAAACCCCGAATCGCTGTGGAAAGCGCGTGTACTACTTCTGCGCGCCCGTGTGCTTGATCGATTCGAGGCGCGGCACCGAATAGGTGCCCATGATCATCTGGTCGAGCATGCTGACATCCGTGCAGTATCGGCGCGCCTGTTCCAGCGTGATTTTGCCTTCTTTCTGCAATCGGAACAGGTAGTTCTCGAAGATCCATGAGTGCGATGTCGTCTGCTGCATGCCGATTCGAATACCGTCCGTGTCGCCGGTCATGATCGAGTCGTTGATCGCTTTGATGTCGTTGAACAGCACTTCAATGGCCGGTATGCGGCCCCCGCCAACTTTCGGCAAAAGGCGCTGACAGATCACGCACCGCAAACAATCGCGGATTTGCAGTTTCACCAGGTCGCGCTCGACGGGCGAGAAGAAGCTGACAATGCGGTTCACCACTTCGAATGCGGTGTTTGAATGCAGGGTGCTGATGACGAGGTGGCCCGTGGCGGCGGCATTGATCGCCGCGCGAATCGTGTCAGGGTCTCGCATTTCGCCGATGACGATAATGTCGGGGTCGTGCCGCAGCGCGCCGGTGACGGCGAGTCCAAATGTCGCGACGTCCGTTCCGAGGTTGCGTTGTGACATCAACGCTTTGCGGTTGTGATAGACGTACTCGACCGGATTTTCGATCGTGAGAATATGCGACGTGTGGTGGGCGTTAATGTAATCGACCAGGGCGGCGACGGTGGTTGACTTTCCGGAACCGGTCATGCCCGCGAGGAGGACGAGGCCATGGTGCAATTCCGCGAGCGTTTCCATGAGGTCTACAGGGAGGTGCAAATCCTCGAACGAGGGAATGCGTTCCGGTAAATATCGGAACGTAACGTGTGGCGCGCCAGCGGTTACAAAGCACGATACGCGAGAGTAACCCAGGCCCGCCTGGTGAAAGTTGAAGCTTGCCTGCTTGTGCTCGACAAACTCAGCCCAATCCTTTTCCGGCGCGACTTCCTGTATCAGCGCAAGAATCTGGGGCGCGGACAACACGCCAAATACATCGGAGGGAGCGATCTCGCCGTCGACGCGAAACATCGCCTTTTCACCCGGACTCAGGTGTACGTCGCTTGCCTTGTACTCGACTAGCGCTTTGAACAGCAGTTCGACGCTGACGTGATCAACGCGGAACTTCTCGCCGCGCACGCGCCACACTTCGGGGAATTGTTGCATTGCCGAATAGGCGTCCAATGCGTCGAGCGCGCGCTCGGGACTTTTGGCGTTTGGACCGGGAAAGCGGAGAATCTGCCAGCCGTCCTCCGTGGTCAGTTCGCAGTCGGGCTGGTATTCGTCGGCGATCTTCTCCATGCACTGAAGCGCATGGCCTTTTGCGTGCGCGCGAACGGAAAATGTTGTCCAGGGTCCGCTGTATTCAGGCCGTTCCGCGGTAACTTCTACCGAAGCGGAGCGGAGGGTCAACTTGCGCGGGGGACCTTCCTTTTCGATGATCTCGTGCTCGCCGACGACGCAGATATCGCGAATGCTTTTGAGATGGCCCACGCCAAGAATCCACTCGGCCACAGATGGTACTCCCCGGTTGGTATGGGCTGGCGCAACACGCCCTCGGGTGCGGCTCCCCCACGAACGCCGCGCCCACGCACCAGCAACACACTACTTCGTGTAAACGATAACCTCATCGTCGATATGGAGCACGTGGTCTTTCTGCCACTTGTTCCAATCGAACAGGTCGCTCACTTTCACGCCGTATCGCTTCGCGATCGAGGCTGGACTTTGCCCCGAAGAGACCTTGTGGATGGTCTTCTTGCCGTCCGTACTCACGGCGGTGTCAGTCGAACCCGAATTGCCAGTCTTGGGAATGGAGACAATCAGCTTTTGTCCGATCTTGAGCCGTGCAGCATCGCCGAGATTATTCCAGGCGATCAGCTCGGATACTTTCACTTTGTATTTGGAGGCGATTTCGGAGAGCGTCTCGCCTTGTTGTACGACGTGCGAGTCGACGCCCGCTGCTTTTTCCTGAGCGTTAGTGACCACGTTCTCTGCGGCAGGCGTTACTACCGCGACTTCAGCAGGCTTTGATGGCGCTGCTTCCGCGGACTCGCCGCGCACCTTCAAGGTCTGGCCCGACTTCAGCGTATCGCTCGGCGTCATGCCATTAAGCTCGCGAAGATCGCTCAGGTTCATCTTGTATTTGGCTGCAATACCCGAAAGCGTCTCGCCGGATTGCACTTTGTGCGTCGCCGCGGCGACGGGTGCTTTGGTTTCGGGCGCGACAGGCGCGGATTTCGATTCGGATTCCGTCGCTTTGGCGACTTTCAGTTTCGCGTCGACATGAATGGGATCGGTCTTCGATATGCCGTTCAGTTCTACCAGTTCATCGAGCGACATATCGTGACGCTTCGCGATGATCGCAAGCGTGTCGCCCTTCTTGACCGTGTACGACTCCGTCGCCTTGGTCGGCGCTTCGACGGGAGCCTCGTCAACCTTGGGAGCAATCTGCTCCGGAGCGGGCGAAGGCGCGGCAGACTCAGAGACGATCAGTTCCTGATTCACGCGAATGCGCGCATGCCGGTCGAGGCCGTTCCATTTCTGCAGATTTTCGAGCGACACCCGGTGCATCTGCGCGATTTCAAAGAGCGTGTCGCCCTTTTTCACCTTGTACGTCGAGGCGGTTTTTGGCGTGGTGTCGGCCTTTGGCGCTGCAGGCACTTCCGGCTCAGACTTCGGCTTGACCGAAGGTTCGGCGTCGCCGCGGGCGTCCACGGGAATCAAAAGCTTCTTGCCGACAGGGATGCGGCTGGCCGTCCGCAGCTTGTTTTCTTCCATGATGCGCTTCTGATCGACGCCATAATGGGCGGCAATCTTCGAAAGCGTGTCGCCCCGCTTCACGGTGTGGAAGGTGCGGCCTTCGATCGTGTTCGCTACGTGTTTGCGCGGTTCCTTCGCGAGCGATGCAAGTGCCGCAGTGAACTTCTCGCCGTAGTCCGCGGGAACTACGACTGGATACTCACCGGAAGGCGGCGTGACGCCGCGAATGAGATGTGGATTGAGGCGTTTCAACGTGCCGCCTTCGATCTCCGCGCTTCTTTCCAGCGCGGCCAGGCTGAACGAGCCTTGCACGGGAACGGTTACAACAGCCTCCGGCGCGGAGGGGTTCTCGGTAAATCCGAAACTCTTCGGGCTGGTCGCAACGATCCAGCTTGCGGCAAGTTTGGGATAGAACTTCTTCGTTTCGGTCGGCATGTGGTCGGACGCGGGCGGGTTCGAGATCAGTTTCCAGATGTCGCGCTCGCCGCCGTTCATGGCGACCATGCGGGAGATGCCGCCTTCGCCCATGTTATAGGACGCGATAGCGAGGGGCCATGCGCCATTGTGGAAGTCGTAAAGATCGCTGAGGTAGGCAGCAGCGGCGCGCGTGGCCTTGGTCCAGTCGCGTCGTTCGTCAACGTAGCTGTCAACGCGCAAGCCGTAACGGCGACCCGTCGCCGGCATGAATTGCCACATGCCCACCGCGCCCGCGCGCGACGTTACGCTGGGGTGGAACTGGCTTTCCACCATGGCCAGCCACATCAATTCCTTTGGCAGGCCCGCTTTCGCGAATTCCTGTTCAATGAAGCCGCGATACTTGTAGCTGCGGTCGAGACCGGCCTGGAAATTCTTCGGGTAGCGCTTGACGATTTCGTCGATCTCCGCCTGGACGCGTTCCTGCGTAAGAATGTTGCCCACGAAGATGTCGCTGGGCTTTGTGCGCGACGCGAGCTCGCGATTGAATTCTGGGTGGTCCCGCTCGAAGAGGTCCGCGGTTTCCGAATTCGAACTCAGAATACGCTCGAACTCTTCGCGAAGCCCCTCAAACACGGCTGGATTCAAGTCTGCTTCGCTCAAGTAGGCGAGCATCTGACTGTAGTGGCGCAGGGCACCTTTATGATCGCCCTTGTTCTGGGAATCATTCGCCTTACGCCATTCCGTGTCTGCGGCGCGCAAGAGATCGGATGTGGTGCGTGCCTTGGCAGGGCCAAGCTCGGCTGAGCCCACCTGCGCCGTGGGAACCGCGTTAAACTGGTGAACTTTGTCCTGAGTGGTTGAACACCCGGACGCGAGGGCCAAGCCGATGGTCAGCACCCCGGAGGAAAACCTGCTCGTGATTGACACTGGGCGGCGGTCTCCTGTCTTTTGCAAGTTAGTCATACCGTTAGAGACTGGCAAACACCCTCTCCCGGGAGATAGTGTATGCAACCAGCCCTAGCGTGTCAAGCAGAACCCTACACTACATCTAGGGTTACGAACCCCGGGTTCCCTAGCTCCCCCAACGACTTAGCGCGGTGCGCGAATCCGATAGATATTCGAAGATGTCTCGCTAACCTTGTGGGTGTAGTAAATGTATCCCCCGATACTCCAACACGGTTGCGTTTCATCGGCGGCGTCGAAGGTCAGTTGACGTTGGTTGCCCCCGTCCACATCCATGACCCAGATGTCGTAGTTTCCGGTGCGCTTTGAACAGAAGACGATCTTCTTCCCATCCGGGGAGAAGGATGGGTCCGTATCGTCCTTGTCATCGGTGGTCAGTTGGGTTTGTTGCGAGCCATCGCGGCGCATGGTCCAGACATCGTCGTTCTTCGTGCGATGGGATACGAAGACGATTTTGGAGCCATCCGGCGACCAGCGCGGTTGATCGCCTTCGCCGAGCACGACGGCGTTGCCCGCGGCCGGGAGCGAATTCGCCAGTACAACCTGCATTTCGCGGCGCAGCACGCCTTTTTTCGCGGCGCGGGCGTATAGCAGGCCCTTTCGGTCCGCAGTGTAGTTTGGGTATTCCTCGAGCAGGTCCTGATCGGTCAATTGCAGGAACCCGGAGCTGCCGTCCGCCTTGGATTCGTATATGTCGCCTTTGCCGGTGCGATCCGAACCGAAGACAATACGCGACCCGTCGGAAGACCAACTCGGGTAGCGATCGTCCTTGTTGCCGTTGGTGAGCTGAAGGGTGCCCTTGTCCCGATAGCTGAAGACAAAGAGGTTGAAGTGGCCCGTGCGGTTGCTGGCGAAGACGACAGAGTTACCGTCCGGCGAAATCATGGGATCGACGTCGCGCTGTGCGCCCGCGGTGATCTGTGTGCGTTCTTCTTGTGCGTTCGCGCAAACCGCCAACAGCACCAAAGCTAAGAAAACCCTATACAGTTGCATGAGATTACCCTTTCACACCGCACCAAAAATCAAAATTGCACCTGCCATACAG
>CALEZK010000664.1 GCA_937928585.1 uncultured bacterium
GGTGAGGAGGGCGGTCAGTGTTGCGGCGATGATCAGGCCTTTCAGCAGTGCGGTGTTGGCGAGGGGAAATGCGTCGAATAGCGGTGCGTATGCACGGGGAATCAAGAGGCTTAGCGGGTAAACAGCCGAGAGGGTGAGCAGGAACTGCTTCCAGCGTTTCGGCGGTTTTACGCCTTCCGGGGTGAACCAGTAGTCGAGTCCGGTGCGGATTTCGTGGATGTCGCCGCCTTCCAACAGGGGGTGCACGCGACCGATGAAGGCGTTGCGCGCTTCGGAGGCAATCCACTCCCGGACGTTTTGTTCGGTTTCAAAGTGGACGATGCTGGTGTACTTTCGTTTGCCGTGCGCGGGACGAAAGATTTCGCGGCCGAGATAGCCGGGAGATTTACTCACTTCGGCAAGTATTTCGCCGAGCCACGCTTCGTACGTCCTATGGGTGCCTGCTTTCACGGTATGGGTGATAATCAACGCGGCGCTTTTCGGTTCATCGTGATTATGTGTATCGCTCATTGCTTCGTGCCTTCTTGGTGAGGTCATCCCCAATTTCTGAGGTGGCGGCGTGTCGGCGTTGGATGCCGCAGCCAAATCCGGGGGCGTTCTTCGCTGGTACTATAGCGGCTTCATCTAATATTCAGAAACTGACAGTGGTGGCTACTTGTTAGGTTTGCACGTGACGAGAACGCCGGTACCTGTTACCCGGGGGTGGGTTTGCACATGGTGGCACGCGATAGTTGGTATACTTGACGGAATCAAGTTCAACGCTGTGTGTGGTGCGCAACATTTCCAAACAGGAGGTCTTTCGCCATGAGCAATTCGCCCAAGTACACCCGATTGTCCAAGGAAGATGCTGTCTGCCTTTTGGTAGATCACCAGTCCGGTCTTATTTCGCTTGTTCAGGATTTTTCGCCGAACGAGTTCAAAAACAATGTTCTGGCGCTGGCGGCGTGCGCTAAGTATTTCAAGCTGCCGACAATCCTTACCACAAGCTTTGAAGAGGGGCCGAATGGTCCGTTGGTGCCCGAGTTGAAGGAGATGTTTCCCGATGCGCCCTACGTGGCGCGGCCGGGACAGATCAATGCGTGGGACAATGCGGATTTCGTAGCGGCGATACGGAAAACGGGCCGCAAACAACTTATCATCGCAGGCGTAGTGACAGAGGTGTGCGTGGCGTTCCCTGCGCTTTCGGCTATTGAAGAAGGCTTCGAGGTTTTTGTTGTTACTGATGCTTCTGGCACGTTCAACGAGGTGACGCGCCACACTGCTTGGGCGCGCATGTCTGCCGCGGGCGTACAGATGATGAACTGGTTTGGGGTGGCGTGCGAACTTCATCGCGATTGGCGGAACGACATTGAAGGACTGGGCGCATTGTTCTCGAATCACATTCCAAACTATCGCAATTTGATGACGAGTTACTTCTCGCGGAAATAGTGTGAATCAGTCGCTTGCAGTGCGGGGAGGGAGTGCGATAGTGAATCGTTTGTTTGCCTTCATGATCGCGGTGGCAGTGCTGCTTGCGCCTGTTCGCGCGTTCGCCGCTGAGCATGTGGCTGATGTCGTCGTTTACGGCGGCACTTCTTCCGCTGTGGCCGCGGCGGTGCAGGTTGCGCGCATGGGTAAATCCGTCGTTGTGGTTTCTCCGGATACACATCTCGGGGGTTTAAGCTCGGGCGGGCTCGGGTGGACTGATACTGGCAAGAAGGAGACTATTGGCGGTGTTGCGCGGGAGTTTTATCACCGCGTTTGGAAACACTACGACAAACCGGATGCATGGCGCTGGCAGACGCGGGAGGCTTATGGCAACAAAGGCCAGGGAACGCCGGCGATCGATGGCAAGAATCGCACAATGTGGATCTTTGAACCACATGTTGCCGAGGCGGTGTTTGAAGATCTGATCAAGGAGCATGGGATCGCAGTGCACCGGGACGTGTGGCTTGATCGGGCCGGCGGTGTGACTTTGGACAAAGGCCGCATCACCGCAATTCGTACTTTGGGGGGTGATACGTTTCGAGCGAAAGTGTTTATCGACGCGACGTATGAGGGCGATCTGATGGCTGCCGCGGGCGTCTCCTATCACGTGGGGCGCGAGTCGACGTCGACGTATGGCGAAAAGTGGAACGGCGTGCAGACGGGCGTGCTGCATCATCGGCATTACTTCATGGCAGACATCAGCCCTTACAAGATTCCGGGAGATCCGACGAGCGGTTTATTGCCGCGAATTTCACCGGATCCGCCGGGCGAGTTTGGCGCCGGGGACAAGCGCGTGCAAGCGTATTGCTTTCGAATGTGCCTTACGGACCTTCCCGAAAATTGCGTGCCGTTCGAGAAACCGGAGGGCTACGATCCCGCTGAGTATGAGTTGCTGGCGCGGGTCTTTGAATCGGGATGGCGCGAGCATTTCGACAAGTTCGATCCGATTCCAAACCGGAAAACCGATACGAATAACCACGGACCGTTCAGCACGGACAATATTGGGATGAACTACGATTATCCGGAGGCCTCGTATGAGCGGCGGCGCGAAATCATTGCCGAGCATACGCGCTATCAGAAGGGCCTGATGTATTTCATCGCGAACGATCCGCGGGTGCCGGAAGAGGTACGCACGGCGATGAGCGCCTGGGGTCTGGCGAAGGATGAGTTTACGGATAACGGCCACTGGCCGCGCCAGATTTATGTGCGCGAGGCGCGCCGGATGATCGGTGATTTCGTGATGACCGAACACGAAGTGCTCGGGAAACGCGATGTGGCCATGCCGGTGGGGATGGGATCATACGCAATGGACAGTCACAACGTGCAACGCTACATCAAGCCAGACGGCTTTGTGCAGAACGAAGGCGATATTGGCGTCAAGCCTGACAAACCGTATCAGATCGATTATCGCGCGTTAACGCCGAAGAAATCGCAGTGTGAGAATCTGTTGGTGCCGGTTTGTCTTTCCAGTTCTCACATTGCTTTTGGATCGATTCGGATGGAACCGGTGTTCATGATTCTCGGGCAGAGCGCGGCAACTGCCGCGGTGCAGAGTATCGAAGACGGCGTGGCGGTGCAGGACATTTCATATTCGATGTTGCGCGAGCGACTGATTGCCGACGATCAGCGTCTTTCGTTTGTAGCAAGCCGATAGGGCGCGCTTAGCGATATCAGCGTCGCTACGCCCTATCGGCTGCTTTATTCCAATTGCGAGTCGTCCGCCTTCGAAACGCGCGGTTACATGGTCTTGATGTATTCCACAAGTTGATCGAGTACGGTCCCCCAGCCTTCGTGGAAGCCCATGGATTCGTGTTGTTTCTTCCCCGCTTCGTCTCGGTGTATGGCCATCGCCGTGTAGCGCGTGCCTTTACCTTCGCTCTTCAAGGTTAAAACTGCCGTGAAGAACGGCTGCGGCGATGGCCGATAACCGGGTAGCAGTGCATCAGTCCAAACGAGTCGTTCGTTCGGTACTATTTCCAGATAGCAACCGCAGTTTGGAAACGACTGGCCTTCGGGCGATTGCATCGTCGTGCGAAAGATGCCGCCTGGGCGCAGATCGATTTCGCAATCGGTGATCGTCCAAGGCTTTGGCACGAACCATTTGTATATGTGCTTTGGCGTCGTCCATGCGGTCCAGACGAGTTCCTTCGGCACGTCAACAACGCGCTCCAGGACGAGGTCCAGCGTGGGGTCTGGCGTGACGTTATATGAGCTGCTCATTCGGCGTTCTCCTTCATTTCCAACAAGTACGCGTCCAGCTGGTCCAATCGCCGCTCCCAGAGCGACCGTTGCCGGGTCAACCAGTCTTCAGCAAGTTTCATTCGCTTCGGCACGAGCCGGTAGGTGCGGATGCGGCCAACCTTTCTGGATTGGACGAGACCGGAAACCTCCAACACGCGCAGATGCTGCACAAACGACGGCAATGCCATGTCGTATGGCGCGGCCAGCTCGCTAACGGAGGCCGGGCTTTCGCTGAGCCGCGCCAACACGCCACGACGCGTTGGGTCTGCCAGCGCGCGAAAAACGCGGTCCATAGCCAAAGCTGTCTGCGCCATGGTTGAGACCGTAACACGGCGACATTACTTAGGTCAATACCTAAGTTTTGTGCCGGGGGTGACGGCGGCGTTTGGGTCGCGCTATGCTGTTCGATGCGAGGCGAAGCGCTCGCGCGGGGGTGCGGCAATGAAATCAAAAAAAACCGTGGCAGAAGACGTCGACGCGTACATCGCTGGCTTTCCAAAGGACGTGCAGAAGCTGCTGCGGGCAGTCCGCGCGACCATTAAAAAAGCCGCGCCCGGCGCGACAGAGAAAATCAGCTACCAAATCCCCTGCTATGTGTTGCACGGAAATCTTGTGTACTTCGCGGCATTCAAGAAGCACATCAGCCTCTACCCCGCCCCGCGAACCGCACCGGAGTTCGAGGACGAACTCGCCGCGTACGAGGGCGGAAAAGGAACAGTGCAATTCACCCTCGACAAACCACTACCACTGGATCTCATTGCCCGAATCGTCAAGCATAGGGCAAAGGAAAACGAGGCGAAGGCGGCCGCAAAGGCGAAGAGGAAATAGCGTGGGCCCTGCGTGTCAGTTACAAACGAGGTTCTGGAGCACTTTGATTGGCTACCCTTTTCCTACTCAGCGCCTTCTTGGCAGCAATGTGCGTGACCGCGAATAGAAAGCCTGTCAACAGGCTAGCAAGAACGTGAAAAGTAAATCCCCAACCTGCAATGTAGGCTCGAACCAACATTCCGGCAGTAGTTCGAAGCAAGAACGATGAATTCTTTAGCAAGTGATCGAGCTCTGATGGGGTTGACCAATCCGTGTAAAAAACGAGTACGTTGATCCCCAGCAGCAAGTAGACTGCGCAGGCATACTGCATCACAATAAAACAATTGCGAGCAGCGGCCGTATTCAGGTAAATGCCGATGCGTCTTGGTGCGCAGATGAAACAAAACAACGCTGACCAAAGGCAGCTATTGAAGAGAAAATATGGCGGATAAGGCCACTTTGGCCAGACCGGACCGTAATAGATACTCGGCCCTTCAATGACACGGGCGAAGTATATCCCAAGATTTGGCGGCAGATAGTAGACACACTTGAGATAGGCGACGTATGACAACTAAGTAATATCGCCGCGCCCTGGGACTTCCGTCAACAGCAGCCTTCGTGGCCAATCGAATATCTCCCGAGCCAGGTGCGCCGATATCATCACCAGTGCAAAATGCGCGATGGCGATCGATAAAAACCTCAGCATTAGTCTGCCTGGCTTGGCTTTCACACTCGTTCTCGTGGCCTCACGGAGCAGTTCTGAACTGAGGAATTCGGGTCTCCATAGGGACTAACCTAGATTAAGCTGCGAATTTGACTTTGCTCAACGCAAAGAACCTTTGGGATACCGTCAATTTGGAGAACCCTCGAAGACTTAAGCGACCTCGCGCGGCCTTCATCTACTGTTAGCCTCGAATCCTGACGTACTTAGGGCTAGACGGTTCGTTTTTTTCTTTCACGGGACCACAAGATAGCCGCAAACCCCACGACTACTGCCATGGCCAACGCAGCGAACCATTTGTTTATGGGTAGGCTCACCCCTGCTTCAGTAACTAGAATGCCGCGCGTTCGCGGTATGGCGGAGTTGCCCGCGGCGTCAGCAACACTGTACGTGAGTATATAGTATCCGACCACGTCGGTATTCGGTGCACCGCTAAGAAGAATGGATGATGTGATGTCGCCGTCATTATTGTCGAATGCCGTCGCGCCGTGTTCTGTGTATTGGGTGAATTGTTCGATGATCAGGAGATTCTCACCGGTAAGCGTTATCAGCGGTGGCTCGTTGTCCACTTCGCGAACGATCAAATTCGACGCAACGTTGGCGTTACCTGCCGAGTCAATGCAGGCTCTTGCCGGCACGTACGCAGAGACAAGTCCTCCTCCGCTTGGTAGCAATTGGAAAGCGTAATTTTCGCCCGAACCGGCGAAGTTGCTGGTCGTACCGTTACTACACACAATGTCGGCAGCGACAAATCCAGTCACTGGTTCGGTGAACGTCACGCTGACTGCTATTGGGCTGGCGTTGGTAGGATTAGGCGCGACGGAGGTAACTGACACTTCCGGCTCTATGGTGTCGCGCATGCGGGTAAACTGAACCGCCTTTGCGTTAGGATTGCCCAACAGATCGGCACACACCCCTGCGTCGATATCCACAGCGACCAATCCTTGGCCCATCGCCGTCAGAACGAACCAGTACGAGGATTCAGCTCCCGAAAACGAGGTGACTGAACCGTTGCTTGCGCGTATATCGTTTGCTTCAAGGCCAACAATATCTCTATCAAAGTCGATGTACACAACAATTGCATCGTCGTTAGTCGGGTCCGGCGCAGGACTCGATATCATCGGGATGCTTGTAAGTGAAACCACGCGAACGGTACGCGTAACCTGCGCCAGGTTACCGGCATCGTCCGTTGCGTCGTAGGTCAATGCATAGGTTCCCGGAACGGAGGTGTTCACGGATCCACTCTTAACCACCGACACGTTCCGATCAATGAAGTCTGTCGCGGTGGCCCCCGGGTCTACAAAGACCGCGTTCTGCATAACCTCCATGTAGGTGCTGCCTTTTAACGCTATCACTGGCGGGACGGTGTCGTATTGCAGTGTCATTATACTTGACGAGGCAGATGGATTTCCGGCTAGATCGTGGCAAGCAGAAGAGGGTATGTAGAAAGTAAAGAGGCCATCGGCAATGGGCGCGATATTGAAGGTGTACGTAAGCCCGGAAACTTGAAAATCAGTAATGGTTGCATTAATTGCAACGATGTCCTGACTGTCGAAGCCAACCACAGGCTCATCGAACTCGACAGACGCCGGCGTCGGCGCGTTTACATAGAAAGCGGTGGATTTTGTAAACACATATTTTGGGAAGATTCCATCAAACGTGCGCTGTAGTTGCGTTGCAGTTGTGTTCGGGTTTCCGAAAAGATCGGTGCACACGCTGGCCGCGATGTCGACGGTAATCAAACCCTGGATGCTTGGTATGAGGGTGAAACTATAAATCGCACCTGAACCCGAGAAACCGGATACCGTGCAGTTGGGAGCTGTAATGTCGGATCCCGAAAAGCCGGTGACCGGTTCACTGAAAGTGACAACAATGGGCAACTGGTTTGTAATCGCAGGGCTTGGACTGGAAATCGTTACGTTGGGCAAAACATTGTCGATCGTGTATGTCTCGCCGCGATTGAAGTAACCGTTGCCGATGCCAGTACCGCCTAGCGGAAGTGCGCTGGCGGATACGATTGAATCGTCATCTAGAACTTCGAGTCGAATTGTGCCGTTGCCGACACCTGTGTTCACGGTGACTGTTCGTGTGGTTCCAGTGTCTTCGGACACAGCTATTAACGACGTGCCACTGAGCCCTGATGTTTTCAGTTCGAAATCCGACAAGTCAACCCCAGTAACGGGCTGATCGAATGTGACTGTAAAGTCAACTGTCGTTGACACGGTTGGGTTCGAACCCGACGCGCGCACACTCAGGACTTGTGGATATTCGCCTGACAGCTTTAGAACAAAAGTATTTTCGTTGCCGTTGGAATTCAATGGGTAGAGATCGGCCGTACCAGGTCCTGGGTCGCAATCGATGAAATACCGAAAGCCGCCGATTCCGTAGATTTCCCCCACTTGGTTCAACGTGAGGTCTGTTAACCAGCTAACTGATCCGGGTAACTGCTTCACGAACAGCAAATTGCCAGTACTATCAAGCTTTACTATAAGCGAATCAATGCCGCCCGAGTTTTCCAGATTAACGGCGTTTCCATCCGGATCGAACACGGCGGGCCCAGACAACGAACCGGCGATATAGATTTCGTCGTGCTTGTCCGTCGTAATTGACTGCGCGAGGAAATAATTGTTACTGGCGAAATGCTTGGCCCACACGAAGTTTCCGGCACTATCGAGCTTCGACACGGCGGCGTCATGTGTACCAAGTGAAGTAAAGGTTGCCGTGCCAACGCCGGGATCGAAATCGGCTGTTCCTGCAAAGCGCGTGAGTGTTAACACGTTTCCATCGGAGTCCAGCTTGATCGCCGGCTCGTGGTCTCCAGTGTTACTGCCGAATTGCTTCGCCCAGACAATGTCACCCGAACTGTCGAATTTTGCGGTGAAGGTGTCGCAGTTGCTCATCGCGGTAAGGTTTTGCGTGCCTGCACCGGGATCGAAATCTACGGTTCCTTGAAAACTACCGGAGACGTAGACATTTGAATACGGATCGATCGCTATGGAGCTGGCAATGTCGATTGCGGTACTACCGATGCGCCTCGCCCAAACGAAACTGCCGGAGCTATCGAATTTGGTTATGAAAAAGTCGGCATTCCCGGCGGAAGTTCGGTTGGCAACGCCCGGTCCGGGGTCAAAATCTACCGTAGCGAAAAAGTAACCGGTTACATAAACGTTTCCGATGGAGTCGACTGCGATAGACTTACCCAACGAAGTGGTTATACCCCCCATTGCTTTCGCCCAGAGGAGCTGACCGTTGTAGGATAGCTTGCAAACGTAAATGTTGGGAAAACCGGGCCCGCTTTTAGAAGTAAGGTTTGTTACACTTGGGCCGGGATCGAAATCAGCGGTGCCGTCAAAGTATCCGGTGAGATAGATATTTGCGTATTGGTCAACCTTTAAAGCGGAACCCCACATGCGGTAGTCGCACCGGAATTGTTTCGCCCACAAGAATCGGCCGGTATTGTCGTGTTTGCAAATGAATATGTCGGGGCTGCCGGATGCGACGAGAGAGAAATTGCTTGCGCCAACGTCGAAATTTACTTGGCCCCAGAATCTGCCCACAGTGCATACTTCGCCAAGAGCGTCTACCGCAATCGCGCTTCCAGCAACATGGCTTTCCTGGATTTCACTTCCAAATTGTTTTACCCAGCGGAATTCTCCTTGGACCGCCCAGGCAACGCACGGCGAGACACAGAGTAACGC
>CALEZK010000665.1 GCA_937928585.1 uncultured bacterium
GTTGGACGCAGCATTGGCATTTATGGAAGAGGCGAACAGAATCTTGCCAAGCAGTTCGTACCTCGGGAACCTGGGCGGGGTACAATTTGAGATGGGGAGGGTGGACGATGCCATTGCAACGTTCACGCGTTCACTGGAATTGAATCCGAAGAACCCAAAGGCCCGCTTTAATCTCGGGATTGCCTATTGCTCGAAGCGACTGCCGGACGACGCGGAGCGGGAGTTTGATCAAGTCGATGGGAAGACGGCGGGCTTCTATGTGGAGACCGCGCAAGTGTTGAACCGGTTCGGCTATCCGCAGCGCGCGCTGGCGAGATTGGAAAAAGCGAAGGAGATCGATCCGGCATATCCTAATCTTGATGCAGCGATTGCGGCTGTGCGCGCAGCCATTTCGAAAGCACAATCTACTCCGGCGAACTGAGCCGCTTCATCTTCGAACGAATTCGCGCCAGGCGATGTTCGAAACTTGCCAGCATGGATTCCGAGACGCCCAGCGCGCGCCCCAACGCAATTCGCGTTTCCAGTTGGCTGATGGCTTCGGAGCAGATTCGCTCCGCTTCTGCAAGATTTCTGGCACGGTGCTCATAATGTTTTGCCAGTTCCCATCGCGCATTCAGGTCGCTTGGGTACTCTGTCACCATCAACGTTAGGATGTCCTGCATGCGCGGGAAGTCATTTAGCCTCTTGCTGGCGATGGCGAGCATTTCCAGGCACTCCCTGCGAAGCCCCGTGTCCCGCTCATCCGCGATAATACGTTCGCCATGGACAATTACGTCCTGATATCGCTTTTGGTTGAAGAAAACTTTCACGAGAGAAAACTTGTCTTCGGTGTGTGTAAAGCCCTCGCCGTTGGGCTGGCACAGGCACTGCGATAGCCATCCAGCCAAGGCCACCAGGGAAAGGATATCCATTTTGTGATGATAGAGGACACCGGTCAGCGGGCGCGCGTCGCGGCTGCGCAGGTAGTCAAACCACAATTGGGGAATCATGTAGCTGGGCACGTCGCCGTGCCGTTCGATGCCTAGTATTTCACGCTCAACGTTTCCAAGGTTGCACGCGCCGAGCCGCCGTTTCCAGAAGCGGCGGGCGGCATGCAGTAGATCGAAATGCATGCCGGAATCGAGTCGAAAAGGAATTCTGTTCTGAATGAATCGCGTGCGGAGCAGGGGAAGGTCAAAGCTTTTGCCATTGTAGCTGACGACGGCTTCCTTGTCCTTGAAGACTTCGGCGAGATACTCGAGCATGGGTTCCTCGTCGTCAAAATCGCGCATGAAGCACTGATCCAGACGAAAGCCGTCCTCGGTAAAATAACCAACGCCGACCAGGAATGCGACGGTGCCAGTGCCCCCGGCGAGCCCGCTTGTTTCCGTATCGATGAACAGGGCCTTTCGAGGGTCGAACGCCTTCAGAGCGTCATCCGAACTCGACAGCGCGATATGATCGCCGCATACGTTCAATACTGCACCGAGATCGATGTTTCCTTGCGCGGTGTCCAACGGAAAGGTTTCGGAAACGAGGAAGAATCCGCGATCTGTTTCTCCGACAATCAGTCCGGGTTGCACCTTGTCGATCTCGAACTCGCCGGATTCGCGTTCCTGACGCAGGGTCTCAAGCTTCTGCTGCCAGTCCGCGCCTTTCATAAGGCCGGGAGTGGACAGGAGCGAGGCCAGTTTGTCGCGTGCGTTTGTCATGCGCCAGGTTGGCCTGGGTTGTCCAGCGCCATCTTAGCGAGGCGAAGCGCGCCACGCTTGCCGTGCGCGCCGACTTCAAGCGAAGGGCCAGTACAACTCGGGCAACCTTCCTTGCAGGAACATCCGCTCACCAAAGAAATGGCTGCTTCAAAAAGTCGATGATGATGCGTGAACAGTTTTTCACTGAAACCTACGCCGCCGGGATAGGTTTCATATAGGTAAATCGCCGGCTTCTCCGAAAATGGCGCGCGAAGCATGCCTTGCGCGCGAATATCGGTGGGGTCGCACATAACCTGTACCGGGGCGACTTGGCGCAGCGTGTTGGCCAGCCCGCTTAAGGCCTCGGAAAGTTCTGTTTGTTTTATTTCAAGTTGATCCGCGGCATTTTCAGGGAACTCAATCCAGTATCCCATGGTGTGCATCGTGCTTTCCGGCAGGTGAATCTCACCCCAGCCCACGTTTTCATGGGTCCCGAACTTTATTTTCTTGTAGATGCTCGGCAGCCAGGTGACGCTCAGTTCACCGGTGCGTTTGATTGCTTCGCCGACATGCTCTTCTCGGAATGCATCAATTACTTTCAGGTCGACCTTGATCTGTGCGTCCGTGTAGTAGTCGACATCAACGGGTCGAGCATAAGCCTTGCGGTCTTCAAGATCGAGGCGATCAATTGTGTACTGCGCGCTTTGATGCAGATAGATGGCATTCTCGAAGACTTCCACCGGCGCCGCGAACAAGTCCACCTCACCGATTACGCGGCCGTTCTGGGAGGTGTCGAGGATGACGACGTTTCCAGGAGCGGCCGTACGCAGGCTGATGTCTTCGGCAGGATAGGTATCCGCGCTCCAATGCCACTTGTCGCGGGACTTCCTTAGGACGCGCTGATCGGCGAGATAATCGAGAATCTCCGAAGTGGAAACCGAATCAATTCCGAAAATTTCGCCTTCCTTGAACGGAATCTCGAAAGCGGCACACTTGATGTGACTGGTCATGATAATCAGGTTGTTGGGATCAACGGTTGCGCTTTCGGGAGATTGGTCAAAAAAGTATTCGGGATGGGAAATGATGTACTGATCCAGCGGAGCGCTCGACGCTATCAGCACGACAAGCGATACGCTTGAGCGTCTACCCGCTCGCCCTGCCTGTTGCCAAGTGCTCGCGATGCTTCCGGAGTATCCGGTCATGATGGACACATCAAGCGAACCAATATCGATTCCCAGCTCAAGCGCATTGGTGCTGACGACTGCCATGATTTCGCCATTACGTAGGCCGCGTTCGATTGCCCGGCGTTCGGTCGGCAGGTAACCGCCCCGGTATCCACATACCAACTTGTCACTTTTGCCCAGCCTGCGAACTTCTTCCTTCAAATAAGTGGTAAGGATCTCCACCCTGAGTCTGCTGCGCGCGAAGATAATCGACTGCACGTTTCGCTGCAGCATCTGCCTTGCTATCCGAGTCGCTTCTTTCACAGAAGATTGCCGAATACCCAATTCTGCGTTTACGACCGGCGGATTATAGAACAGAAAATGGCGCTCGCCCTGCGGCGCGCCGTTGTTGTCGATGAGCCTCATCGGCTTCTCGACGATTCGCTCCGCCATTTCTTTGGGGTTGTTGATTGTCGCGCTGCAACAGATAAACTTTGGATTTGCACCGTAGAAAGCGCAAATGCGTTTCAATCGGCGCAGCACATTCGCGAGATGGCTCCCAAACACCCCGCGATAGTGGTGCAGCTCGTCAATGACAACGTACTCGAGGTTCTCGAACAGTTTCATCCAGATCGTGTGGTGAGGGAGAATGCCGGTATGCAGCATGTCGGGATTGGTCACGACGATATGCCCCGAGTTACGAATCGCTTTTCGGGCGGAAGCGGGCGTGTCGCCGTCAAAGGTGTACGTGCCAATTTTCACGTCAAGCGTGCTGACGGTATTTTGCAGCTCAGCGACCTGATCCTGCGACAAGGCCTTGGTAGGGAAGAGGTATAGCGCGCGGGCGTTGGGATCGCCAACAAGTGTGTGCAAGACGGGTATGTTGTAGCAGAGCGTCTTGCCCGATGCGGTCGGCGTGACGACGCAAACATCGCCGCCTTGCAATACGGCTTCCACCGCGTCGTGCTGGTGTGTATAGAGATCGTTGATGCCGCGCGCCTTCAGCCCCTCCACGAGCTTGGGATGCAGCTCTTTTGGAAAGCCGCCGTAGCGTGCAGGCCGCGCTGGCATGGTTTTCCAGGAGGTCAGATTCTGGCGAAACTGCGGGTCGGCTTTGAGACGGTCAACAATCTGGGAAACATTCATTCCAGCGCATCCAAAGTAGGGGACGATATGCTGAATATACCATCAGTTGTTGGCCGCCGCAATAACAAACTTGCAAATTCCCAGATCTCAGGCGATTTGCCAGCCTCCGCCGTATCTTGTCCAGAGCTTTGGCCGGCGTGATAAAGTATGGGTATGGGAGCGGGGAAGACCGGCGGTCTATCGCAGGTGTGGGAGCCCGGAATCCGCAAGGAGTTTCATGGCACAGTACGAGTTGGTCCTGCAGAAGGACGGGCAGAGCATCAGCACTTACCATATCGGCAACGAGGGACTTGTGCTTGGCCGGGCGTCGGAATGCGACGTCGTTCTGCCGGATTCGCTGGTTTCGCGCCGTCACGCCCGGATCTGGATTGATGGAGATCAGCTCAAAGTCGAAGATCTGGGGTCCCGCAACGGAATCAGCGTAAACGGAGAGCGCGTGGTTCGCCTGCGTGTGGAAGAAGGCGACCAACTCGTCGTTGGCACACATTCCTTCCAAATAACCCGTGCAGCCCGACCGAAGGCCCTTTCGGACACGGGTTCGATGATCAGCTTTGAAAAAGCGGGTGAACTCTTTCAAAAACTGCTTCGGGATTCCAATGCGAACAATCTTCCGATACTTTACAGAGCAACACAACTTCTCGGGACTATTTTCGATCTCGACGACTTGCTGAACCAGTTGCTTGACCTCATCTTCGAGGCCCTGCCAATAAAGCGCGGTTTTATTCTCACACGATTCGAGGGAGATCGAGAGCCGGTGATTCGCGCAAGTCGTCCGCTCACGACCGCGCGTTCTGGTCCACCCCTGAGTCAGACGCTCATTCATCACGTTTTGGAAAATAAGGATGCCGTCCTGACGCACGATGCCCAGAAAGAATTCAAGGGCTCCGACAGCGTTGTAACGCACGGGATTACCGCGGCGATGTGTGTACCGTTGTGTGGGCGGGAGGATGTAGTCGGCGTAGTGTATGTTGATTCCGGCGACGAGGAAATCATTTTCAAGGCGGAACATCTCAAGATGCTCACCGCAATCTGCCGTGTCGCCGGTATCGCTGTTGAAAACGCCCGGCTCCACAAAGACGCCGTTGATCGAGAGCGGCTTGCCGCGATTGGGCAGGCGACCGCCGGCATCGGCCATTGCATCAAGAACATACTTGTCGGGATCAAGGGCGGCGCAGAGTTTGTGGATCTTGCGCTTGAAACTTCGGAAATAAAGTACATTCAGAAGGGCTGGCCACTGATTCGCCGTTCTGCGGACAGAATGGAGGACCTGGTTCTAAACCTCGTAACATTCTCTCGCGAACGCGAGCCCGAACGAACGCCGACCGATGTAAATGCGCTGGTGAAGGAAGTCACCGACACCTTGAAATCGCACGCCGAACGTTCCAAGGTAACGATCGAGTTGGTTCGCAGCGATGTTCCGCGCATTCCGCTAGACAGTTTGGGGATCTATCGAACCATCCTGAACCTTGTAACCAATGCGATCGACGCATGCGAAGAGGCTGGCGGCCGCGTGACGATTCGTACGCACGCAGATGACCGAAGTCTCTATATCGATGTGAAGGACACCGGCGCGGGGATTTCGCCGGAATTCATGCCGCACCTTTTCGAAGCGTTTCACAGCACAAAGGGTTCGCGCGGCACCGGGCTGGGGCTGGCCTGCAGCAAGAAAATAGTCACCGAACATGGCGGCGAAATTACGGTGCAGAGCAAACTGGGCAAGGGATCAAAGTTCTCGATTATTCTGCCTACACGAAATCCCGACCTGGAGAAGACCCAGGGAATAGTCTAGCCGAATCATCGTTACGCTTGCGCGCTACAGCACGCCATACCAACCGTATTGCCGCTTAGGCACCAACACAAAGTTACCGACCGATTCCGGATACCAAGTGTCCTTGTTTTTTCGAATGTGGTCATCAATAGCCGTTACGCCAACGAAATACATCCAATTCTTCTTCGGCGGTGTCCACAGGCTCGAAGTGGCGTCAAGGGTTCGACTCAGTACAACGCGGGTTCGCTCGCGATCTTCGTAAACACGAAGGCGATATCGTATACGGCCGCCGTTTCGTTTGCCGCTGGGTGCCCAACGCAACCGCACGCGGTCATTCCCAACGCGTTCCGGTGGCAATACGGCGGCGAGCATTGGGGGGTAGTCGACAGGCGCTCCCATATACCAGCTGTAATATGGCAAGGACCCCCAGTCGCCGAAGCAATATCCGAGCAGGCGGTATCCATCCCGGGACAGCAGTTCTTCCGGTGTATACGCAAATTGGCGCAGCGGATAACGGTCCGCAAAATACGGGTCGCGCCGCAGGTCAGCTACATTCACCACGGCACCGTCACGCTCCGGCTGGTTAGCGCCGAACATGAGTGCGTCTGCGAGCCTCCATTCTCCGTCGTATTTCACTTCGCAGGTGACGTGATGAAAGACATTCCGCTTGCGGCTCACCATGCCCGCGGCCTGCAGAAGCGCGTGGGTTATCTCGACACCTTGACCGCATCGACCATCGTGAAGTTCGAGCAAGGTAACGGGATCGGTTACGAGCGCGCCTGATTTTGGTTCTACCGGTTGTTGAATAGGGTTGTAATAAATGGCGTCATACACGAATCCGCAAATGCGCGCCACGCGCTCTTTGTCACTGCTCGTGCCGCGGAACAAGCGCGAGACGATATCCCGCAGATAGGTTTTCCTATCAATTCCGCGAATGCGTTTGCGCGTGGCGAGAAGCCGGGAAGTGTCGTAATACGACACGGCGCCTATCATGTTCTTCGTTGGTGGAGTCCACGGTCGCATGTCAAAATAGAGCGATTGACTCATGTCGACGGAGCGGGTGCTATTGCGCACGTGCGAGTGCTTGTCAAATTCCCAGTCATATCCCTTGCGCATAGCCTGGCCTTTCCTGGTTCAAAAAGTGATTACATGCGAGCGCGACGTTTTCGCTTACGCGTTCATTCGGCGGAAAATCCGGAGCGCATTCTCGGAGCAGATCGACGCTTTCTCGGCATCACCGAGATCGCTACGCACGACGCGCCCCGATTCGAATGCGAGGTCGAACATGGGGAAATCAGAGCCGTACAAGACCTTGTCGATCCCAACCAAATCGACCAACGCGCGCATGGCGCCCCGGTGCGCCGGCGATCCGGAAGTGTCAACATAGAGGTTCGGCGTGTGCGCGACGCGGGCATAGAGGTGACGCAATGTTGGGTCCACGCCATCCCAAGCGCAAGCGTGGGCCATGATGAAATTGGCATCGGGATACTGTGCGCAGACATCGTCCCAGCGATCTTCGCCCCCGCCATGGACAAGCACCGGCAGCCTGTGCTCATTTGCATACTCCAGCGCATGCGCGTAACCAGCGTCGTGAAGCTGCGCGCCGTGCAATTGACAATGAAGTTTAAGTCCAACGAAGTTTTGCCGCTCTTCAAAACACCTGGGCAAGTCCGCGCGCGTCTCGGTAGGAAAGTTTGGATTCACCACGCAGTACGCAAACAGGCGCTCAGGGTATTGGGCAGCCCATGTCGCGGCTTCGGTGTTCCCGCGCGAAGTTTCGCCATGAATCGCCGAGAAACTGCTAAACACCATCTTGTCGATATTGCACCGGTCCATGGATAGGAGAAACGCGCTTGGCGTCTTCAATGGGGTGGTCGTCCGTTCCCAGGAACCACAGTGCGCGTGTACGTCGATGACGGGGCCAGAAAACTTAGGCGATGTCCAATCGGCGCTTGCGCGATGCATCGCACTGGGCGCCTTCAGCAATCCGAAAGCGTTTCCGGCCGCAATCGCATTTAACTCAGCCTTGGGCAGATTGCTGCACAACAGTTGTTGCAGTGCGCATTCCGGGGCACGTCGAGGCAATCCCGTGCCGAAAAGCAATCGCGACGCATGACCCGCGTTTGCCAGTTGTGCGTGCGTTTCGGGCATGATGAGTGTGCTGGTATCAAAATGCACATTGGGAACCGATCGCAGGACTGCGAACATGTCGCGCACGTCGCCTACGGTCGTGCCTGCAATTACGATGTTTAGATTTGGATGCTGCTTTGCCAAAGTCACGATTGAGACCCAGGGAATGACTTGTTCCGACCAGTGCCGGGCCGCGAAATCGATTATCAATGGCATATGTGCGCGGGCCAGGACGGCTGCAAGTGGGCCCATGCAATGTTCATCGATGCTGTACAAGTGATAACGTGGGAAAATACGTACTGCGCGAACGTGGGCTTCTCTCGCAACTTCGATCCACCGATCTGCCTCTGGAAGATCGCCAGCGTACGAAGGCGCCACAACCCAGCAAGCATGCAAGCGCGAATGTGACGCCAAGAGTTCAGTGAGCAATTTATTTCCCGCTACCATGTCACCTTCGGCAGCCAGCGCATGGAATACGAGCGCTTCGGAGATGCCTTGGGCATCCAGCGCCAGGGAGAGTTCAGCGGGGGTGTCGAAGCAGCCCAGACCAGGCCGGGCGTAACGCCCTATAGCCACATTGAAATCGAATATCGTCATTGGTCGTTGCCTTCCCTACGCTACATGGGGCGCGATCCTACCACACGACGCTGGAATTCGAACGCCGATTTGCTACGATCTTCCGCAATCTATTAGGCTCACGCTTTCGGAGTAAGTCGCGGTGGTCCACTTATCGGAAGTCGAAGACACTAAAGTGCAAATCAATGCCTAAACGCGCGCCAGGATCGAATGCAACGCCGCGACGGGCGTTCTTGCGGGGCACTGCGGCGGCTGCCGCCGGGATCGCGTTTCCCAACCTCTTTACGCGGCGCGTTTTGGCCGCGGAGGGCGCAACACCCGCCAATGAACGGTTGGGCCTTGGTTTTATCGGTATGGGCAAGCAAATGGGCGGGCACGTCGGGACCTATCTCGGCCGCCATAACTGTCAGGTTCTGGCTGTCTGTGACGTCGAATCGCGCCGCCTTGACCAGTTTCAGCGGCGGGTCAATGAGTTCTATGCGCAGAAGACCGGTAAGGCAGACTATGCCGGATGTGAAGCATACAAAGACTATCGCGAGCTCTTGCTGCGGCCCGATATTGACGCAGTCATCATCGCCTCGCCGGAGCATTGGCACGCGCTGCATGTGATAGATGCAGCCAACGCGGGCAAAGATATCTACTGCGAGAAGCCACTCTCGCACACGATTCAGGAAGCGCGCGCCATGGTCAATGCCGTGCGCCAGAATGCGGTGGTCTTTCAGACCGGTAGCCAACAGCGCTCCGATAGAGAGTTTCGCATTGCGTGCGAGCTTGTTCGGAATGGCCGAATTGGGCAGGTTCACACAGTGCATGTGAATGTGGGAGGCCCTCCCCAGGCGTGCTATCTTCCAGCACAGCCGGTGCCCGACGGGCTTGACTGGGATTTCTGGCTGGGCCCCGCGCCTATGAGGCCATACAACGCCGACATCGCGCCAGATATCGATTACGATGGTTGGCCAAACTGGCGCTCCTACCGCGATTACGCCGGTGGAATGATGACTGATTGGGGTGCGCACCATTTCGATATCGCCCAGTGGGGGTTGGGCATGGATGACACCGGGCCGGTCGAAATTCATCCGCCGGATGAAACCTATGAACGTCTGACATACAAGTACGCGAACGGCGTGGTCATGCAGCACGGCGGCGGTTCCGGCGGTGACGCAGGGGTCGAGTTTGTCGGCGAACTTGGCAGGGTCATGGTGAATCGTGGTTTTCTTGCGACAGACCCGGAGCATCTAATCAACGAGCTTCCGGGGCCGGGCGAAATCAAATTGTATGACAGCGACAACCACCATGACGATTGGCTACGCGCAATTCAGACCCGCAGCCGACCGATCTGTGATGTAGAAATTGGCGCGAGAACCATAACGGTCTGCCACCTTGGCAACATTGCGTACTTCCTCAAGCGCCCGCTCAAGTGGGACCCGGCGAACGAGCGATTTGTTGATGATGACGAAGCAAACAGAATGCTGGCGAAAGCTATGCGGAGCCCTTGGAAATTGAATGTTTAGTCAACCCGGTCTAAGGCCAAGCGCACGTGCCCTTTCGCTCATTTGCTGTTTTGTGTGTGGGTTCTTTTGGTCGGCAAACGCGCAAAATCCCGACGATCTCGCCAAATGCGAGGCTGCGATACCGATGCAGGCCACCATAAAGATTGATACGCCGCGGAAGTTGCTGGTGTTTACGCTGTGTAAGGGATTCGTTCATTCCTCAATTCCGCTGGGCGTCAAGGCGCTTGAAATGATGGGCTCAAGAACCGGCGCGTACACAATTACGCAATCGGACGACCCAGCCGTTTTTCAACCGGAGCGCCTGGCGCAGTTCGACGCGGTGTGCATGTTGAGCACCACCGGCGAACTATTTGAAGATGAAACTTTGAAACAGTCGTTGCTCAACTTTGTAAAGTCAGGCAAAGGGCTCGTCGGCATTCATGCGGCGACCGATTGTTTTTACAACTGGCCGGCGTACGGGGAAATGATGGGCGGTTACTTCGACGGCCATCCTTGGGGTTCCGGCGATACGGTCATATGCAAAGTCGACGATCCCGCCCATCCAATTGCCGCAGCATTCAAAGCAAGAAGCTTTACCATTCAGGATGAAATCTATCAGTTTCAGGCAAAGCCTTACTCGCGTGAGCAACTTCGCGTGCTGCTCAGCCTCGATACCAATCTTACGGACATGAGCAAGGGCGGCATCAAGAGGACCGATAATGATTTTGCAGTGTCGTGGGTGCAGACATACGGTGAGGGTCGCGTTTTTTACTGCTCCTTGGGACACAATGAAAGCGTGTTTTGGAACCCGACTGTATTGCGCCACTACTTGGACGGAATTCAGTTTGCCCTTGGCGACCTTGCTGTCGACACGACGCCAAGTGCAAAGCTAACGCCTGAGCAAGTCGAGGCATCGCTGCTTGCTGGCAATACAATTCGCGTGGAAGAGGCCTTCAAGGATCTTCCAGCATTTCGCCTGGGCGATGATGCTGAATTGCCAAGAATGATCGAGCAGTGGGTTGTTGACGGCAACTATGTTTCAAGTGACAGATCCGCTTTGGAACTTCGCTTGGCCACGGCGTTGCGCTCGAATCCAACGGAGGACGCGCGCCGCATAATCGTTCAACATCTTGCGCGTATCGGCACAAACGCATCGCTGGAGGCGTTGACTGAACTTCTGGTTGTGCCTGCCAGCGCGGATGATGCACGCGTCGCTCTGGAACGACTTGCCACCCCCGAGGCAAGGGCCGTGCTGCGGCACGTCGCGTCGAATGCAACGGGTAACATGCGCATCGGGTGTATCAATTCGCTCGGTAATTTGCGCGATGTCGAGTCTATCCCGATTATTGCGCCAATGGCGCGCGCAGAAGACGCCGATATGGCAACGGCTGCGCAAACAGCATTGGGTAAAATCGGAGGGGCGGAGGCAGAGAAGGCCCTTCTTTCCGCATTGGCCGTGACACCGCCCGAGAGCGCTGGGTCGCTTCTGTCTGCATGTGCCAGCGCGGCGCTGGCGCGAGAAGCGCGCGGCGAGACCGCGTTGGCGGCGGCTTTCTATACGCGCATGATCGAACTGTCACCAACGCCAAGGTGTCGCATTGTCGCGTTGCAGGGCATGGCACGAACGGATCCCGATCACGCGTTGGTAGCGATCATCGAAGCCCTTCAAACCGCCGACACCGCCTTGCATGCCGGGGCGGCAACGGCTGCGCGTGCTTTGCCGAGCACTGTAAAGACCGAATCGCTATCGGCGGCTTTGAGCGAACTTCCAAGCAATGCGCAGGTGCACCTTTTATACGCGCTGGCGGATCGGGGTGATGCAGCAGCTTTACCAGCAGTTACTGGCGCGGTGCAAAGCGCGGATACCGCGGTATCCCTGGCTGCAGTCGCTGCGTTGGGAAAATTGGGAGATGCCTCCAGCGTCGTATTGCTTGCCGGTCTGGCAGCAAAAGCCAGCGAGAACTTACAGGTTACCGCCCGTGCGAGCCTTGCGGCACTGCGCGGTTCCGACACCAACAACGCCATCATCGCGGCTATTGAGCCTGCAGATGGGCTCGTGCGCGCTGAACTTGTCCGTGCGCTTGGCGCGCGAAACGCCCGCGAGTCCATACCTGCTCTTTTGACGTTTGCAACGGACCCTGATGAAACCGTGCGTCAGCAAATCTACGAAACCTTGGCAACACTCGCAGGCACTGACAACCTGCGCGCTGTCGTGGGCCTGCTCGCCAGTGAACAGTCAGATTTGGCACGCGCCGGCGCGGAGAAGGCTGTAGTTGCTGTGTTGGCGCGCGGCGGGAACTCTGCCGAGCAGGCCCAGGTGGTGCTCTCGGTGCTGCCGGAAGTGAAACAAGGCATCGCCGGGTATTGCTCGATGCTTCGTGTACTCGGCAAGATCGACGATCCGCTGACGTTGGAGGCGCTCGTGGCCGCGACCAGTTTCCGGAATACCGAGGTGCGAACAACTGCCGCGCGCGCGCTTGCCGAATGGCCGACGATTGCGCCGATGCAGATTCTCTATGACATGGCTGCAGCGGCGGAAGAGGCACCACTTCGCGACATCCTGCTGCGCGGTTACGTTCGCATGATTGAGAATGCCGCCAACACGGGCGATCGCAAGGAGCAGTACGGAAAAGCGTTTATCGTTGCGCGTACGGCGGACGAGCGAAAAGTTGTCCTGGCGAGTATTGGTAAACAGACTGATCCTCGGCTCGTTGATGTTGTTGCTCCGTACGCGAACGACGCGGACACATCACAAGAAGTCGCGCTTGTAATGGAAAAACTACGGAAGCTGACGTTTTCGTTGAAGGCTTCACATGGAGCGGAGTCGCTGGCACTGGCCCTCGATGGCGACATCGCGACCCGATGGACCACCAATGCGCCTCAGGTCGCGGGGCAATGGCTCGAAATCGATCTCGGATATGTGGGCGAGTTCTCCAAAGTTGTGCTCGATTCGACGCCGTCCCCGGGCGACTATCCGCGCGCGTACTCTGTCTTCATTGCAACTGACACAAGCAACTGGGGCGAGCCGGTGGTGTCTGGAATTGGAACCGCGCCGATCACCGAAATCACAATCGAGCCGCGCCCCGGCCGGTATGTGCGAATCGAACAGACTGGCAAAGACGATGGTCTCTGGTGGTCAATCCACGAACTGCGATTGGAAGCGAAATAGGAGTGGGATTGATATGCGAATGCTTGAGAATCAAACTGCAATCATCACGGGAGCTGGAAGAGGCATTGGCGCGGCCACGGCGCGATTGTTTGCCGAGCATGGCGCCAAGGTAATCGTTTCCGACCTTGATCCCGGGCCATCCGAAGAAACTGCGAAGCTCATACGCGACGCTGGCGGCGAAGCGCTGTCCTTTCCCGGTGATGTCACCGATCCGGCATTTCCAGAGGCGATCATGGCGGCAGCAGTAGCAAAGTTTGGGGTGTTGCATGTGCTCGTAAACAATGCCGGGTACACATGGGACGGCGTTATCCAGAAGACAACGGACGAGCAATGGGCCGCAATTATTGATGTCCATCTCGGCGCGCCGTTTCGCATGATTCGTGCGGCCGTGCCGTATATGCGGGAAGCAGCGAAGGCGGAGATGTCTCGCGGCGATTCGCCCCAACCGCGCAGCATCATCAATATCTCGTCGACTTCCGGTCTGCATGGCAATGCGGGTCAGATTAACTACGCTTCCGCAAAAATGGGCATCGTCGGTATGACCAAGACAGTTGCGAAAGAGTGGGGGCAATTCAATATTCGCTACAACGCGGTTGCCTTCGGAACAATCGAGACGCGCCTCATTCAACCGAAAGAACAGGGTGGTCAGATTGAAATGAAAGGCAAGTCGATTGCGCTGGGAATTCCCCAACACATGCGCGATATGATGACGATGATGATCCCGCTAGGCCGCACGGGCACGCCGGAGGAAGCCGCGGGGGGGATCTTGTTGCTGGCCTCTCCGTTCGCCTCTTATATAACGGGACACACCTTGGAAGTCACGGGGGGTTACGGTATCTAGTTTCGGTCATGCTAGACTGGAACGGGGTGAGGCTTTGTCCAAAGTACCCGGGGGAGGTTGATCGCCATGGACATGGATGAAGTCAGAGCAAAGCTACTGTCGTTGCGCATCATGAAGGGTATGTCGCCTGAGTTGAGCGGAAAGGTGGCTGACCTGCTCCAAAGCATCAGCGTGCCGCGCGTCGTTCCAGCTGGCGGGGTGTTTATTCATCAGGGCGAGCATGTCGATAACAAGGGCTATATCCTGTTGCAGGGGGCGGTACTCGTCCGCAAGGAAGGGTTTCCCGACGTAACGTGCAAGGCACCGGAATTGATTGGGGAAATCATGCAGTTCAATCCCGCGGGAGTACGTACGGCAACCTGTGCGGGGGCTGTCGAGTCCGTAGTTTTGCGGTTCCTCTGGGACGAGTTCTGGCAGAAGTGCGAAGCATCGTTTTCCCCAGAAGACAATGCTCACATTCGCGAAACGCTGGAGAGTCAGGCGTGGGAGCATTTTCTCAGGTGATCGGTACCAGTGTTGCTTGCATGAATTCCAAATTTACAATTCAATTTCGGGCACTGGAGGATCTGGTTAATGGGACCCGATGAAACGCGCGAGGCCATACTTAATGTTCCATGGGTAGCCTCGTTCGAACCGGACGTGCGTGAAACACTTGTGACAATTCTGAAAG
>CALEZK010000666.1 GCA_937928585.1 uncultured bacterium
GCATTCACGCTTGCCGTCGTAATGCAGATCGTCAGTCACACGCTCGGTGTGACGGCCGTTCGTTGGTTAATTCTCGAATGCGCTACGGCGTGATGGACACACCGGCCTCCGCCTTCAGGCGATCAAGTTCCGATTGATACTGCTTGTCCAGCAGTGATTTCAGCGCAGACATGTTCGCTGCCTGGGCCGCGTCCTCCGCCTGCTTTTTCGCAATAGTCCCAGCGCCCAATCCGCTCAGCGACGGCGCATTGCTGACCAAATCGCGTCGAAGCTGGTTCAACCGCCCCTCGGTCGTCAATAAACCGTTCTGCGCGGCGCGAAACTCCGGCGCAAATTCTTCCGTCACCGAGTTGTAGGCAAGTTGAGCCTCGTACAACAGCCCAATCGCGCCGCCATAGTCCCTTCGGAACGCGCGCTGTTCCGCCTCGCTCACTTTCAAATCACCCGCTTCAAGTGCTTCGCGAGAAGAAGCCAGCCGCGCGTCGCGCTCTGAAATCATCTTCTCGGACTCAAGCAACTTGCTCTGCGCCGTCGGGTGCAGCTTGTCCGCCGAAAGCGCGTTTGTAAACGCGTCGCGCGCGTCTTCCAGCCGCTCGTCGGCAAGCGCATCGTCTCCCATCTTTACGTAGTACGCGGCAATGCGCTCCGTGACATCGCGCCGCGCGGGATCGAGCGCGAGTACCGCCCTGTACTCCGCCATCGCCCGCTCGTACTTGCCTGCGTCATAGAACATATCGCCTATTTGCTTTTGTAAGTCCACCGTTGCAACATTCAAGGTCATCAACCGATTGTACGCTGCTTCCGTTTCCGCGTCGTTGCCGCGTTTGATATAAAACTGAATGGCGCGCACCGCATAGTCTCGAATCTGCGACGGCGAAATATTCGCCGATGACACACGACTGACCAAAATCGCCTGATAGATGTCGGCAATGGCATTCACGGAACGACTCGCATCTTCGCTCACGGCCGCGCCTGCGGTTCCCTTGAATCCAAGACCCGCGCGATAGTCCGTTAAGATCAGCTCCCGGCGTTCATCCGCTTCCGCTCGGACTTCGAGCAAATATGAGCCCGGATCGACCTGTGCGCGTTTCGCGGGCCGCAACTGAACCTTCTCGATAACCGATTCTACGTCCGAGTAGTACACGTCGCGCACGGTCGGGTCCGAATCGGCCAGCGGCGCGGTCACTTGCGCTACCAAATTGCCAAGCACGCCCAAGCGATACGCAAAGTACGGATCAACGCGCCCGCCGCTCACCGCCTGCAACAAATACATTTCGCCTTCAATCGCCCCAAGCGGGTTACCCGCGGCCACCGGTATGAGCGCAACCAACTCGCTTGGCGAAATCGCCGCGCCATCCCGTATGTCGCGTTCCAGCCGCACAAGGTTTGCACCGGAACCTTTCGAGACGACACGCGCCGCCGTGGTGACTATTGATACGCGGGTGCGTGGCCCCCACGCCCAAGCCGGCGACGTCCACGCCGCAAGCATCACCGCAACGGCCGCAATGGTAAGTAGCCGTTTCATTATACGTCCCTTTCGCCAGCGGCCGTCGTGGCCGAGTCTTCCGATGCATTTCCGCCTCCGGCATCCACGGAACGGCGCAACTGCTCGATCAGCGCTTTGACTTCCGCGGCGCCAGCATCCGGATCGGTCTCATCCACCAGGTTGAGATACCGCTCCAGTTCTCGAACGCCTTCCTGGATGTCCTGCCGCTGAATCAACAAAAGCCCAGTCTCTAGATGACCCGGCGCGTAATTCGGATCGGCCTGTGTCGCCTTGCGGAACGCGTCGCGCGCGCTGTCAACGTCCCCCTGAAGCATGTACGCGCGCCCGCGCACCGTTTCCAACTCCGCCACATCACCCGGAGTCGATGGCGGCGGTACACGTCCCAGCGTTTGCAATGCGCGCTCGGAGTTCTGCTGCGCAAGGCTCATGCGCGCCGCTTGAACCGCCGCCTTCGTCTGATATGGATTCGCCCGTTCGACCAGCGCCTCATACTCCGCCAATGCTTGTGAAGTCAGCTGTTGCCGATCCATGCACACCGCGCGAAAATACTTCGCCGTCATGTTATCGCCATTCATCGTCACCGCATCGTTCAGGCGGGTGTACGCCTCGCCGAAATTTCCCTGCTCGATCAGCAGCAGACCCAACCGCGTCAACGCTTCATCGGATATCGCCGTCTTTGCCTCGACAGCAGCCTGCAACTTTGCCGTCGCCTCGACTTTGTCTCCCTGCATCGCCGCAACAATTCCCGCCGCCGCAAGCGTATCGGGAGCTGTCGGGTTCGCCGCGCCAAGCTGCGTCTCCGCGCCGCTCAAATCATTCTGAAGCGCAAGGCCTACCGCCTCGGCGCGTTTAACATTCGGATTGGCATCGTTCGCCGCAGCCTGCGACAGCGCATCCACCTGTCCTGCAAAGTCGCTTTTCAAACCGCGCGCCAGCCCCAGGAGATACAGCATCTCCGTATCCCCGGGGTTTGATTGCGTCACGCGTTCAAGCAGTGAAAGCTGCGCATCGCGCGACGCCTGTGTCTGTACCTGCCCGTAGCTCAATACCGCCATCTTCGCCGCTTCAGTATTTCTCTCATCCAGGCGCGCCGCCTTCTCGAAACTCTGCGCCGCAAGCATCAGATCCGTATTTCGCAACCAATGCAGCTTTCCCAATTCGAAGTGGGCATTCGCATCGTCCGTCTTCTCGGCCACATGCTGTTCCAGCAACTCGATCGCTTCCGACATGCGTCCATTCGCGGCAAGTCGCTTCGCCTTCGCCACCGCATCACCGGTTAGCAGCACCACCGCAACCACGGCGAGCGCAAGAATGATCAGCGCAAGTATCCCGCCGATGATGTAGTTCAGCCGATTGGTTGGCTGCGCAACCTTCACCGGCGCCGCCGCGCGCTGTTGCTCCGCGACTTTTTGCCCGGTCAGTAAATTGGTGCCGCAGGCAACGCAGATGATGTCGCCCTCCTTCACCAAAGCCCCGCACTTCGGACAGGTCTGGCTCGTCTGCGAAGAACGCCGCGCTGGACGCGCCCCGGACTGCTTCTTCAGCAAGCCGAAGCAGTGGACGCAACTGTCCAATTGGGGATCGGTCAACTTGCCGCAATACGGGCAATTGATCATGGTAGGCACTTACGAGCACCTCATTGGTTTACCGGGTCATAACCACGGCATAACACGGTTGCTTGGCGCCCTGCTGGCCCGAACTGCCCAGCCGGGAAGTGCATGTGGATGAGCGCAAACGATTCATCTTCCGATCAATCGTCTGGAAACTGCGCGTTGCATTTCGCGCATGCTTTCGCATCAAGTACGTTTCTGGCCCCGCACACAGAACACTTTTTACGAAACAACGACGGCGTCACAAAGGCAAACACGACAACAATGACTCCCAACATAACGCTGAGATAGACCGTTTGATTCATCTATCACCGCTGCTTGGCTGAGTCCAGAGTTCCACCAGAGCAATACCGCCCATTGATTATACCCGGATTCTACCGGGGAGGCCAAAAGAGTGTCAATAAATATCCTGTGCCCCGAATCGCTAGTCCCTTGCACTCCAAGTGCTTAACCGTCGGCGGCGGAATGCCGAAATCGCCGATGAGCCAGCCAGTGCTAACCCGCTGAAAATCGACGTCCGCATTCCCCATGTATAGGCCGCCGGCGCATACTCGAAACGAATCTCGTGTACCCCCGCCGCCAAGGGTATGGCCCTCAAAACATGGTTGGCGGGGAGTATCGAATAACTGGACTGCGGCCCCGGCGTCACGGCGCGCGCCTGCCAATCGCGCGCAAATGAATCCGTCACCAACAGAATCGCGGGTGCAGGCGCATTCACGCGCACCGTAAACGCGTCAGTCGACTCGTCCGCCCAACTCACTGTCCCACCGGCCCCGCCGGCCTCGGGTTTCGGATTCGGCTCCTCTTCCAAAATCACAACCGACTCCGGTGTAAACGACAAATCCGCAATCGTTGCAAAACGCGTCTCCGCATCCCCGATGACCTTGTATTGATCGAGAAGCAGCGCGCGCGGCAATGGCGGCCCCACTTCGTTCACGATTTTTCCGCGCTTGCGCGAATTGATGACATACGCGCACCGCATCATCCGATAAACGGGGTGATACCACTTAAAACTAAACTCGGTCATGGTGTACTCTGCGCGCGTGTCTTGTGTGTACGCCATCAATTGCACGTAGCGCAGTATCGCGGTCGGATCATACCCCCAGATATCGCTCGCGCCGATCTCCATCGCAAAGTTTTCTTGCGACATGTCATATACCCGCGCCCCTTGCTCCGTTCGCGATAGCTGCTTCTCCAGCTTGGGCCGGCGCGAATCTTCCAGATCGAATGATTCCCGAAACATCCCCGCGAAAACGATAAGCTCAATCGCCCCGATAACCGGAACGAGATATCCAAATCGGCGATTGCGTCGTGCAAGGCCAAACACCACCGCGATCGCCAGACACGTAAACGCCGCCACGCCAAGCGCACCCATCGCGTGCGTCGCCGCCGAAGCAAAATTCATCTCGTCGATTCGCCACCACACCTCCGTCTTCACGTGCCTGGATGTAACGAAATCGGTCCATACCTGTCCTGCGTCACGCGCCCAACGCACCCATAACGCGCCAATACCCAAAAGCACCGCCGCCAGCGCGAATACAATCGCGACAGGCGCCGTCCGGCGACCCTCGCGCACCAGCGTCTCCGCCCCAAGCCCCGCAAGCAACGCAATAAACAACTGCGCTCCCAACAAGTGTCGCGACGGACAACGAAACGAATCCGCCCCAGGCACCAAGGCGTAGATCGCGTAGTACACCGGCGCATAGCGACCCAGCGAAAGCACTACGGCGAAAACGATCAGCCCCAACCACAACCAACGGTCCCGCCTTCCCGATGCAATAACCGCATAACCGCACAACGCCAGCGTCGCGACCCCAAAAAAAGCGCAGGTCTCCCAAAACGCCCAACGCCCCCAATACGGTTGCGACACCACGTCCCCAAAAAACGTGGGCGCAAACAGCGTGATTGCATTCTCCGGCGGAAGCGATAAACTCGACGCGAGCACGTAATGCAATCCACCGGCCCGCACGCTCTCATCAGAAAATGCCAACGCCGGCCACAGTTGCGCAGCCGCCAGGAAAGCGGGGGAGAGAAGGATGAAAAGCAGCAATGCGGCCGTTGCAACCTTTGCCTGCCCAGGAATCAGCCGCGCGCACGCATACGGACCCGCAACCGCCAACACACAAAACACCGCCTGCGGGTGCCCCGCAAGAATCGCCATGCTCAACGCAACCGCCCCAACCGCCGCCCACGCAAACTTGCGGGAATCAATCACGCGATCAATCGAAAGAAGCAGAAGCGGCGCCCAGGCCGTAGCGTTGATATATGTCAAATGCCCCGCAAACAACCGCAGCGTAAACACCGCCGAAAACATCACCACGATCGCGGCGAAAAATGCGGACCACTCTGCAAGGCGACGGTTCCGCGCCCACGCAAAGAAGAACGCGCCAAGCAGATATACGTGCAGCGCGATTTCAATCGTCATCGATTTCGCCAACGGCAGGAAAAGGTAGTGCAGATTCAGCGGATACAGCAGCGCCGACTGAAACCCGGCCAGAAAGGGCGTGCCCGAATACATGTGCGGGTTCCACAGCGGCACATTGCCCTTGGCAAGTTCTGCATAACCAAACGCCCGCACCGGCGCGCAATACGCCCGCGCATCGAACTCAGCCGAAGAGGGGACCCATGCACCCGAGGAAAACAGCACATCGCCATAAAACACGACAACCAACACGAACAGCGCAAAATAAGGCGCGGCCCTGCGAATACCCCCCCGCGAAGCAGAACCCCCTGGCGCATCTTCAGACTGCATCGTGCCTCCCCCAGACCCACACAAAGTCGCACGAGTATAGTCGCCAACTGCGCGTACAACCAGCCGGAACACGGAAATGCCCGCAGTGCGGACGGACAGCAGGGAACGCGCATTTCGCTAGTCGGGAAAAAGTGAGAGGCGCTAACAAAAGCTGATTGATGGATTGTGGTGCGGCCGTCTCGGCAGCATAAGTTCAATATATTCGGCAGGCGAGGGCGCCTGCACCACATGGGTCCACAGGATTCCGCGGCTCTAGTTTTAGAGCCCTAAGTCTCGATGGATCGAGGCTGCGATCTGCACGGCAACTGCGAAACACACCGACACCAAAGCCGCGCATTGACCCGGAAAAATCCGATCAGCGTGAACCTACGCGCCAACCTTCTTCTTAGCCGCGGACCACTTCGCGGCGCTCGCCTGATACTCGTTCTCGCCCCGCTCCGTCAGCAGCGCAATGCGATGGTCGTCGTACTTGTCATACGTCTCCAAAAACAGATCCACCGCCTCGATGCCCGAAACCATTACCGGCGCAGGCGCCTTCGCAGCCGTCTCCGGCGTCTCCACAGTCTGACGCCGCGCGCGCCCAATCTGGAAAGTGTTCATCCAGTCGTCAAAAGCGCCGCTGGCCTCGTTATACGTTCGCATCGTAAGCATGACCTCCGCCAACCAGAAACATTACGCGCACAAGCAATACACAACCGCGCGCGACAGCCCCGGGAAAGCAAGTTAGAAGTGTTCCGACAGTATACGCTATTCGAGCACCAGAAGCGCGATCCGCCTTGCCCACCCGCGAATACGCAAATCGAAAGCGAGAACAATCACAAAACAGGCGGCTCCCATTGAGAATTCAAAAACAGACGGCAGCCAAAGGGAGATCATGAAGAACTAAAGAATAAGGGGGAAAAAGGGAACTGGGAACAGAAAGGGGGTAACTCCAAAGTTCGGAACAATCGCATGGACATCCCCGGACCGATTCCGCATTGTATGGACTGCTGGAGCAGAGTCCGCTTCGGACGGCGCTACAGCTTTGGCTCTCACAACGCGTCTTTCGCTCGTGTGTCCCTGGTGCCCCTTGCGTCCTACGCGCGCGTTGTGTTCCGTGCGTCGTTCGTGTCCCTTATGTCCCATCTAACCTCGGCGCCTTCAGGATCAACCCCAGCCAAACCATCACCACGACGAAAGCCCACCAACAAAACCCACAATCACCCACCGCAAAGACCACTCCGACCAAACCAGCCCGCAAGCCGCACCCAGCGCCAACGGCGCGACACGGCTCCAAGCCTGTGTCGTAAGGCACAGGTCCCGGCCCCACCCCAACGCAAAAGCACTGAAAGCGCGGCACACTCCCAACCCGCGATCAAACGCCGCGCCCAATTGTCCAACCGCGAATAATGGTGTACTATCCAACAACGTACCACCGCCCAACGTCGCGCAAGATCACTAGCAATGCTTACAGACGGAGAACAAAACCGATGCCACCCGCATCCGCACAACAACCCGAACCGTCCGCCCCTGCGGCGGAACGTAGTTCCTCGTTCAACTGGAAAGCATCTTCGGGCGACGCTCGTACCACAAGAAGTGCGCACGCAAACCCAAACCGGCTAGCGAAATGGACCGCGCAAGAGTCATAGATTCGCAGCCTTTTCCTGTATTTACTGTGGGTATAACCAAGAAGGAAGAATCGATGGTTGGCGTGTTCATCAACTTCTTGATTGCCGCCCTTGTTTACTTGATTGTTCAGTTCTTCCCTTATAACTTGCATCGTAGTGCTGAGCTAGGACTTGCTTGGGCAGTGCGCTTGCATCTCAAGTTTGGCGCTGACATGAACGGCATTCCTCGAAATCGCATAGCGACTCCCCTGATGATTGCCGCGCGATACGGTCACGCTAAAGTTATGGAAGTCCTATTGCAAGAAGGGGCAAATGTTAACGCAGTGAATATGTTTAACTCTACGGCTTTGCATTACGCCGTCGAAAGGGGGAGATTGCGATGCGTAAAAACCTTGATCGAATATGGAGCCGACGTTGACATCAAATCGAAATATGGAGATACAGCGTTGCATGAGGCTGCAAGGTTAAAGAAAGATAAGGTTGGAATTATATTGGCCGAATTGCTGCAGGCAGGGGCTGACATTAATGCGAAAGATAGCAAGCACTCCACCCCTCTACATCATGCAGCTCGATCTGGTAATCCCGATGCCGTGCAGTTTTTGATCGAGAACGGCGCCAATCTGAATGAAAAAGACGATCACAACATGACTGCCTTGGCTGAAGCCGATGCGCGTCTGCGCAGAATTGAGAGCGAATTACTTTACGCGCCAAGATTCTCCTTGAAAACGTTCAGGCTTAATAAAAAGCATTCCATGATGCTCGAAGTAATAAGAATGCTTCGCACCCATGGCGGGCAATATTGAAGTGCAGGAGAATCGCTAGGCCAAACACTTCGCACACCAATGAGGTGCTTTATATGTCCTAGTCACGACTTGATTTGACACCTGACAGAAGAATTGGGTCAGGTATCCC
>CALEZK010000667.1 GCA_937928585.1 uncultured bacterium
GCGATCTATTACCACTGGCATTTTGAAAAGTGCGAGCTGAATCCATTCTTCAATTTCGTGTATGCCGCGTGCTGCCTGGATAAAGTTCGAGAAGATCATTGGAACCGGGTTGACCTCTCCCCGCCAAAGCCCTGGCTCGAAGAAAGCGTGGATACGCTTCGGCGATATCCGCTGGATCTCATCGACTGGTCGATATCAAACGCCCACCGTATCGATATCGTTCCGTTGCCCGCATATACGCGCGGGCCCGGCAACGGACACGTTGGGAAAGGATGGCGGGTGACCGGACGCACCTGCGCGGTTGACGAACAGCACGCAATTTATTGGGGCGACGATCCCTGGGCGCTCTCCGGCGGCGGAGGCGGCACACGTTTGCGCGAGGGCGTGCCGTTCTTGCTCGCGTACTACATGGGACTCGTTCACGGTTTTATCGCCGAGTGACGTTACCAATGATGGGCTGGCATGCCCGGCTTTGATGGCTCGCGGCGTCCTGCCGCAAAAGTATGTATGATATAGATCTGTCGTGCGACCTGATGGGGCATGGTTCGCGGCAGAACTGGGTGGGGCGCATTACATTCAAAGGAACCTTCCTGTCATGAGTCAACGCGATACACAGCTCACGGTGGTGCACCACGCGATTAACCGTCGCACCTTTCTGCGTTCGTCCGCGCTTGCGATTGGAACATCGCTTGCCGCACCTGCGATTGTGCGCGGTCAGAATCTCAACAACCTGCTGAATGTCGCAGTGATAGCCTGTGGCGGCAGGGGCGGCAGCAACCTACAGGAAATGGCCGGTGAGAACGTCGTTGCGCTCTGCGATGTCAACGCGAAAAACCTCGATGCGGCCGCCGCGCAGTTTCCGAAAGCCGAGAAGTTCGTAGATTTCCGCAAGCTTTACGAGAAGCCCGACAAATTTGACGCGGTTGTGGTCAGCACAAGCGAGCACACCCATGCGCTGGCGACACTTCCGGCATTGCATGAAAAGAAACACGTTTACTGCGAAAAGCCGCTCACGCACAACATCTGGGAAGCGCGGGTGATTCGCGAGGCTGCGGGCAAAGTGAAAGTCGCGACGCAGATGGGCACGCAGATTCACGCGGGCAACAATTATCGACGGGTAGTCGAATTGATTCAGTCAGGCGCCATCGGCCCCGTGCGCGAAGTGCACGTTTGGGTATCACGCACCTGGGGATGGCAGGCAACTGAGGCAGAGGCAAAGGCGGCGGACGATATTGTGTTCACCAGCAGCCGTCCGACTTCGGCTGACCCAATCCCGGAAGGGCTCGATTGGGATCTCTGGTTGGGGCCCGCGCCTGAGCGCGCGTTCAGCAACGTCTACTTCCCCGGACCAAAGTGGTATCGGTGGTGGGAGTGGGGCAATGGCACGATGTCCGATCTCGGCAGCCATTGGAATGATC
>CALEZK010000668.1 GCA_937928585.1 uncultured bacterium
TTTCTTCCCCGCGCTGGCCGCGGTCATCACGATCAGCGCCGGCGAGAAACTGACGCACAAACTCAAACACGGCCGTTCCCCTTACTGGGTTTTTGCGCCCCTACGCGCACTTTGTTTGCCTCGCTATTGCGTTACTGCTCCGAAGCACCATGTGCGTGCACCTGCGCACGGCCCGAACCGTCTCCCTCCAGGTCTATCGCGCCGCGCGTCACGCTCTCGTGCACCGCGAGGCTTGCAGTCGTATTCGGCGAGGGGTACAGCCCGCCCCGCACCAAAGCCAACTGGGTCAATTCAACTGTCAACTCCGCTCGATGTTCGGCCGGCACCATTACGGTCTGCCCGCCGTCCAATAGGACGTATGGTACGTCTCGATCTTCGAGGTGCCCGCGAACGGCGGTAGTTTCCGAATCAGTCAGCCCAGAGGCCAGCGCCTCAAACTTTTCGGAACGGGGACGCGCGTCGTACGCAGTCAAGGCCGCCAAAGGCACCAAGACCGACATCAGAATGCACCGGCGGCGATCGCTCAGCGGCAAGTGATGCCACCATGCGTTTCCACCGGCCAAGAGTTGACGGATTCTACTCACAGGCCTGTCTCTTTTTTCGTTCACGCGCCGGGCGTCCCCATCGCGTAACTGCTATCGGCAATCCAGCGTGATCGCTGGCTCGTATCTCAATTCAACTGAACACGCACCGCAAAAAATCGCGGCGCGCCTATACCTGCATTCGCATGATCTCTTCGTACGCAGCGACAATCTTGTTGCGCACCGCCATCATGGTTTGAAAAGAAACGTCCGCCTTCTCGACGGCAACCATCGCTTCGGTGACGTCTTTGATCTCGCCGGACACCAACTGCTTGATCGTTGTGTCCGCTTCCGTTTGAAGTCGCTGCACTTCGCCGATTGTGTCGGCGAGAACGTCCTTGAACGATTTCCCTTCCACTGGCGTGGAAGACGGCGAAGCCTGCCGCATCGAAATCGGATCGATCTCGATGCGTCCACCGGTGATGGGCCCTATGTTTAATGGGTCTGACATTTACTTACGCATTAAACCTGAATAATCTCGAGTGCCTTGGCCGTCATGCGCCGGCCGGATACCAATACCGCGATGTTCGCTTCATACGCGCGCTGCGCGGACACAAGATCCGCCATTTCCACCGCCATATCGACGTTGGGATATTCCACATACCCATCCGCATTCGCATACGGATTGCCCGGTTCGTATACCTGGCGCAACGGCGATGGATCGGACATCACCCGCTCGACCTTCACGCCGAGCTTTTCGGGGGCGATGCCGGACTGCACACTCTCGCCACTGAGTATCGCGAGCTGACGCCGGAATGCGCCGCCCTTCGCCGTCGTTGGCGTCATGGCGTTTGCGATGTTGTTTGCGATGAGGTTCATGCGCGTGCGCTGGGCCTTCAGGCCGCTCACGGCAATCTCTCTCGCCGAAATCGCTTCTAACAACGCGCTAATCCTCGTGGTGCGAACGGGTTGGGGAAGACTGGCCCAGCGGCTTACCGCAGCCCGGCCAACATGTCCTTCACCTGCTTAAACTGCTTGACCAAGAGACTACCATATATTGTGTAGTTTCCGGTATTTTCCGAAAGATTGGCCATCTCTTGTTCTAAGTCGACTTTATTGTAGTCGTTCTTACTGGAAAGTGCAATATGCTCAAAACGCGGAATCTCGCGGGTGATGTCAAGGTGGCGGGCCTGGGTCTTGCGGAGTGTGACGCGGCCTCGCCCCTCTAAGGTCTCTCGTAGAGTCCCCTGAAAATCCAGTTTCGTCGGCGTGAAGTTCGGAGTATCGGCGTTGGCGATGTTGTTGGCAATCACCGCATGGTTCTGCACGCAGGTGCGCATCGCACCTTGCAACACAGAAACACTATTGACGCCTGGGAACGCCATCCTATCCTCCCGTCAACTATCTCTAGAAAAGCGGGGCGGTCCGCGTCCGGACCACCCCACCACCTGTGAGAATTCCTCCGTCAAAGAACTCTCGGACTACCCTTAAGCAACGGGCGTGCCGGAAGGGGCGTGTTATTTAAGTTATTTATTATCAGTAATTTACAAAATTGACATCAGCGGGCGTCCCCCGGCAAGAGGGAAGGAATTGCCACTCGCCCGGCATTTTCCGCCAGTCCAGCGGAATTGCAGAAGGTAAGGAAAAGGGCCACGGCTGGGGAATGTTGACCGCCCCCAGCCGTGGATAAATCCTAATTCTGTCGATTTTTTCGATCTACTAGAATTAGGAACGCCTTCTTGCCTCTGGGAGGATATCGGCGCTTTCCGGTCGCCTTATCGGTGACCCAAGCTACCCATATCCACTCCTTGTCAGGAGGCGCATCAGGATATACCCATTTCATAAAACATTCTCCTAATAATCCTTAGGAGAGTGACACTTGAAAAATCGGCCAGGCTGACGCATAATATGTCCTGAACAGTACTTGAGTTGACGTTATCCCTTTGGCGTTTGGTTTTGAATTT
>CALEZK010000669.1 GCA_937928585.1 uncultured bacterium
GATCAGCACCAAGAGAGCGTTTGACACGCGTCCCACCCCCCCCCCCGCCGGCCCTCTTGATAGACAGCCGGCGGCCCGGCCAGATCCTCGTCGAGGGCAAGCCGGTGCGATTGCAGGACAAACAGTTCCAGCTTATCTCGCTCCTCGCCGCGTCTCCCGGCGAATGTATCGGGTATGAGGAGGTGTATACTGCGCTCTGGGGCACCGTCGTGGTCGAGCAGAACCAGATGCATTTTCAGAAACGCCGTTTGATTGAACGGATTAAGGAAGCCGTCCCGCACCGCGCGGAAATGGTGCGGACCGTTCCCAAGCGCGGATTTCTACTCGATCTCGCGCCGGGCGACGTCTCACTCGCGCGCGCAGTTGTAAATTCGGCATAGCGAAGAATTCTGAAAGGGGTAATCCTTCGGCCCTTAATCATTTTTCGAATCGTGATCGTAATCGCACTCGACAGATCGAATTCCACCGCGAATTGTTCCGGAGATACACGTGGATTCCTTCAATACATCGCTGTTCTTTGTAGCAGTCGTACCCATAGTGGTCGCGGTGTTGTTGTTGTTGCTATGGCGCGGAAGGTCAACTCCAAAATCTGCACGTGACACGACAATCGATCTCGTAATTCTATGTCGCGAAGCTCAGCAGATGAATACCACTGCTTTTGCCCGGCGCTTCCAGGCGCGCTGGAACGTATCGCTCGGCTGCGCCCGCGAGGAAGGGCCAGTGCCGGCTGAGTCGGGCGTTGCCTACGTACTTTCAAATGCCCATGCGCGACTCCACATGCAGATCAACGACAAACCGCTTCACGAGGACTTTACAAACGCACTCGCTCAAGCGTTTGGCCCTTCGGGCACCCTGACCGAGGAAGAGATCGCCGTGATGCGCGAACACAAGGCAGTTGTTTCGTTGTTTTCCTTGAAAAACGAAGGGGAGAGTCCGCTTGAAAGCGCGCGTTTCGTGGGTATGGTGCTGCTAACACTGCTCGAATCCGAGGCAATGCTCGGCTACACCATTCGCTCGTCATATGGGTACTGGACCAGGCAGTCCATCGGCGGGTTAAACGCAATCACCAAGGTAACCGGAGACGAACTCTTTCAATTGCTGGTGAATCTTCATGTCGTGAATGAATCGCTCAACCACAAACCGCACATGTGGATCCACACGCACGGCATGGACCAGTTCCAAATGCCGGACATTGAAATGTGGCTACCCGAAGGCACTGAAGTCGCTCCTGCGCTCGACCAAATCACTTCAAGCGCAATCTACATGATCGAAACAGGCAACCCATTCATAGCAGGCCAGACATTTGACATGGAAGGCGACAGCAGCGCTATTCACAAGATCGCGGCGCCGCGCTTTGTCTCAAACCATGACTTTGGTTCCTGTGGCGCCGTTCAGATAATCCCCGCTGAAACCACCTGAGCATCGGCTAGTTTCCGGCCTTAATCCACGCTTCGTCGAATCGCACGTGTTTAATCGTTGAAGGTTCCTTGCCGTCCGGCAAAGTCAAGGCCTTCGATTTATACGAATACGTGCAATGGATCGAGCCGTCTTTTGCCTGAATCATCGCCGGATAAGCGCCGGAACCCTGATCCTTCTCAAAATTTTCGAG
>CALEZK010000670.1 GCA_937928585.1 uncultured bacterium
GAGCAGGGTTGGCCCGATGGTGAAGCCCACTCCTTGCAGCTTGGTGAAGCCGTGTTCGACGAAAAAGCCGGGGGCGCAGTGAAATTGAATGTCGGGCGCGGGTAACGATGGGGCCGTTCTTACGAATCCACCGGACTCCGCGATTGGCGAAGTGAATGGGCCGGATTTGAAGAGCAGGTAGGTCAGCAGGTTTCCGATGGTTTCCGCGCGATCCAGCGTATCGCGAGTCTTTGCGCGGTAGCAAACACCGGCAATGAGATGATCCTGAAGGTTCCCACCAACGCCGGGCAGGTCTGCCAAGACGTCTATGCCGAAGGAGCGCAGGTGATCCGCCGGGCCGATGCCGGAGAGCATTAACAATTGTGGGGAGTTTATCGCCCCACCACTCAACACAATCTCCCGGTTTGCGTGCACAGCGGTTTCGTAGTTTCCGCATCGATATTGGACACCGACCGCACGAGCACCGTCGAAAAGAATTTTCGTCACCGTCGCGTCGCAAATCGTGGTGATGTTTGTTTTGGCTTGAGACGTTTGAACCAGAATGTCGGCTACGGAAAAGCGCGCGCCATTGTGTTGGGTGGTTTGATACAGCCCGAAGCCTTCCTGCGATTCGGCATTGAAATCCGAGCTTATCCCGTAGCCTTTTTCCTGGGCGGCCGCGCAGACGGCATGTGAGAAGGGGTATGGGGAGCGCTGATCGACCACGTGCAGGGGTCCATCGGCGCCGTGATATTCAGAGGCGCCGCGCGCGTTGCGTTCCGTTTTTTTGAAATACGGCAATACCTCGTCGAATCCCCACCCTGTGCAGCCCGCGTCTTGCCATGCGTCATAGTCAAGGCGGTTGCCGCGGATGTACAGCATCGCGTTCATGGAATGGCTACCGCCTAGCACACGACCGCGCGGCCAGAACATGCGACGGTTCGCGCAATATGGTTCCGGTTCCGTGGTGTATGCCCAATCCAGGCTGCTTTTGTAGAGTTTTGGAAATGCGGCGGGGATTCGCACGTTCTTTGTGCGTTTGTGGGGGCCGGCTTCCAATAGCAAGACTCGGTTGCCAGGAGTTTCGGCGAGGCGCAGCGCGAGAATGCAACCCGCGGATCCGGCACCGACGATTATGTAGTCGAAGTTTGCTGACGCCACGCCCTGCCTCCGACCAATGGCTGAAACTATTCGCCCAATTGGTCTGTGTATTTACGGTAGAGTCCTCGGAACTGATGATACGTCATTCCCAACAATTCCGCTGCCTTGCGCTGATTAAAGCGCCCGCGCTCCAGGGCGTTGCGGAGCAACGAAAGCTCCACTTCCCGAATCGCTTCGTCGTAGCTCTTGCCGTTCAACGAATCCGAGATTGAAGGCGACTGATTTGCCGTGACGGCAGGCTCGTGCGCACCGTGTCGTTCTGCGCGGCTGCTTGTTGGGTTTTTGGCGCAAGCATAAGGAGACAGAAACGGATCAAATACGACTTCGCCATCCGTGATGACGCTATCGTCAGAGCGGTAGACGGCGCGCTCGACGACATTCTTGAGTTCGCGCACGTTCCCGGGCCAATCATAGTTTTCGAGCTTGCCAACGGCCCTTTCCGTGAATTGAGGGACATCCGTCCATCCCAGTTCGTAGCCCATGCGCGCCGCGAAATGATTCGCGAGGAGCATGATGTCGTCTTTGCGCTCGCGCAGCGGCGGAATGAACAAGACTTCAAAGGAAAGGCGATCGAGCAAGTCGCGCATGAAATAGCCACGGTCAGCGAGATCAGAGAGATTGGCGTTCGTCGCGCCTATGATTCGGGCGTCGACCTGAATAGAGCGGGAGCTGCCGACCCGCTCGAAGCTTCCGTACTCGACGACCCGCAAGATTTTTTCCTGCGTTTCGATGGGGATATTCGCGATTTCATCCAGGAAAAGCGTGCCTTGATTGGCGGCTTCGAAGCGGCCGGAGCGGCGGCGACCCGCACCGGTGAACGCGCCTTCCTCATGACCGAACAATTCCGATTCGATAAGGGTTGCGGCGAGGGCGGCGCAATTCAAAGCGACAAACGGCTCTTGCCAGCGTTGGGAGAGGAAATGAAGTCGCATGGCGGCGAGTTCCTTGCCCGAACCCCGTTCGCCAATGAGCAGGACTGAACGTTCCACGCGCGCGACACGCGACAATTGCTCCTGAAACGCAAGAAAGGCCTCGGACTGTCCCATGGCCTCTTGCGGCGACGAGACACGAGACGAAGGAGGCGGGGTTTCCCCCCTGTTGGCCGGCATGCGAAACTCCACCATCGGTTTAGAGCTGACACCAGAGTTTAGCGGTTTTTACCACTATCGGTCAATCCCCTTCGGAGCCTGATTGCTGGCAAGCGTATGTTTACCAGAGGTTTAAGGAGAAAGAGATTCGGTGGCACGGCGGTTGTTATTGGATCAGCACTGATACTTACTCGGGAGCTCGGAACCATGAATCGTTCGAACCTACATCGGGAACAGCGCCGATCCAAGCGGGTTGGGCTGGAAACCAACCTTCGCTACCAGATCGCTCGTGAAATTGGCGGGCATGCCACGGTGGTCAACGTCGACCAAGGGGGAATGGCGGTGAAGCTGCCCACCCCGCTCAAACCGGGACAGCTCGTGATGCTGGAGGTGAGCGAGCCCAAGCATGGACGGGGCAGTGTTGAGTTAAAAGGTCGCGTAGCGTGGTGCCGCCTGGAGGGGACCACCTACCTCGCGGGGATTCACGTATATCAGGACGAATTCGATGCGCGCATTGCATTGACCGCGTTGATGTGTGCGGCGCTCAAGAAGCAGGCAGCCGTTGCGGATGTACGCAACCGTCATTTCATTCAGATGGAATGGAAACTGGCTGCATTGGCGGCAAGCGAGGAAGTCGAATCGCATTGGATCTGGAAAACGCGCGAGCCGGTCAAACGGGCGGTCGGCCGCATCTTGGCACTGGGTTACTAGCGTCCGCTGGCACGCTGGCGCGGCGCACATTAGAAGGAGGAGAGCACGATGGGAGTCTTTACACGGGCGCGAGACATTATCAGCTCGAACGTGAACGCGATACTTGATCAGGCGGAAGATCCGGAGAAGATCGTGAACCTGATGGTTCGAGAGATGGAAGACACGCTCATTGAGCTGAAGGCTTCGTGCGCGGGCGCCAAAGCAACACGGCGCCGCATCGAAGACGATGCAGGAAAGACGCGGGCACTGGCGAGCGACTGGTCTGTTCGCGCGCAGCGCGCCGTTGACAAAGGACGAGACGACCTTGCGCGCGAGGCGCTCATGGAAAAGCGCCGCCATGCGGAACGCGTTGAGGCGATCGAGCGCGAGTTGACGAAGTGCAACGATGTTATCGAGCAGTACCAGGCGGATATTGCCCAGCTTGAAGAGAAGCTGAACACCGTGCGAGAGAAACAACGCGTGCTGGTGCAACGGCACATTCATGCGGTGCACAAACGCCGCGCGCAGGACGATATTCGGCGCGTGGACACTTCGGAGGTGTTCGAGCGGTTCGACGAAGTTGAGCAACGGATTATCCGGCTGGAGGCGGAGGCTACGTTAGAAGTACCGCCGCTGCGTCATCGTTCCCTGCGGGAAGAGATTGATTCCCTGGGCGGTGACGACGAGATCGAGAACGAACTGAAGCGAATGCGAACGGCGTCCTCGTTGCGCGCAAGCTAGCGAAACGCAGACTACCAGGCGGCGATGATGCCGCGTGTGGGAAAGGAAGGGAATGACGATGGGAAACTCGTATGAATATGGCCGGAGAGGGCTTTACCGCTCGCGTGACGGGGTGCTTTTCGGCGTATGCCGGGGGCTCGCGGAGCACTTTGACATTTCGGTGTTCTGGACCCGAGTTTTGACCGTAATTGCGTTTATTGTTTCCGGTTTCTTTCCGGTTGTGGTGTTGTACATCATCGCGGCGCTGCTGATGAAACCTGAACCACGTTACAGGTATTAATAGGCCAGAACGACCTTAACCAACCCTCAACGGGAAGTTGACACACCCTACTTCCCCTTCCCCTCGCGGTGCGGTGCCCCTCCGCACCGCGACTTTCTTATTTTATGGAGGGATCCCGTTGCAACGTTTTTACGGCTATGCTACATTCGAAACGGGATCAGGGCCAGGGAAGGACACCAGCGGTGGAATGCCACATATGTGAAGTCCGAAGCAGTATGGGGTACTGCGTCGAGTGCCACGGATTACTTTGCGAGACATGCGGCGTACCGTGTGACCAGTGCCGGAGGATGTCGTGTCCAACCCATGCGCACTCGACCAAGAGCGGCAAACTGCTGTGTATCGGCTGTTACAACGAGCGGCGGGCCAAGCGCGAAGCGGTGCGGGCGGAAGTTGTGAGCCGGCAAGCCGAGGTGGATACAAGCTTCCATGGTCTTGAGAATGCCGAGGCCGTTCCCGGCGAGATTAGCAACGAGGCGCTTACGCAGAGCGCGCGCAAGATCGTCGAGCCCTGGCAGATGAGCCTTTACATTGCGCTGGCGGGAATTGGGCTTGGAATTGTACTGCTGGCGTTTCCGACGATTCGCCATGTTGCGCTGGGCGCGACGACATTTCCAACCGGCTATCTGATGTTTATCTTTGCCGTGCTTTCGGCGGGCTGGGCCTGGGTGGGGATGCGCAATGAGGCGTACCTCATCAATCGTATCAAATGTTTTTACGGCATTGGCGCGTGCGCGGTGTGCGTGTTGATAGCGTTCATTGTGATTGCGAGCGCGCCGACGGTGCAGACGGCGCCGACGATTTCGGTGATCGATTCCCGGACCGGCACTGAAACACCAGAAGAGCTCAAATCCTGGCGCGAACGCGCCCTCAGAAAGTACACCCCAGCAACGCAATAACGGAGGGACAAATGATTTCGCCAGCGGATATCTACGCATGGTTCATGGAGAACAAGTGGTGGTTGGTGATGGCGGTACCATTTGTCATAGTCATTTTCTTTATACGATCCGCAAGCGTCCGCTAATACCGAGGTAACCTTAATGCTTCGACAGACCGCCGTGATCCTGCTTTGTGTAGTGACGCTCCTGCCTTCCTGTGCGCGGAACGAGCTGCATTCGGAGCAACAGCGCAACATGACGGTTGGAATAGTACAGAAGGAAATCCAGGTGGGCATGGAGTCACCGCAGGTGCTGGAAGCCTTGGGCTCGCCCAACATGGTGCGGCGAAACGAAGAAGGCAAAGAGACGTGGGTCTACGACAAAATCGCGACCGAAGCGTCGTATCGCAACCGCAATTCGAACGTTGCGGGTGGCGCTTCGGCAGCGGGATTGGCGGGAGATGTGCTGGTGTTGGGAAATGTCGGCGGGAGCCGTGGCGGCTCGAAGGGCGCTTCGGCGACGACACAGCGCACGCTAACGGTGATTATACGATTTGACGCGGCAGACAAAGTCGAATCTTTCTCCTATCACACAAGCACTTTCTAGGATGCGCGGCTTGCGTACGTTTCGAGGATTTACCTTTTCTCTGGCAGCAGCGACGTGCAGCTTCCTCTTCCCGGCTTGTCTAACCAACGACGCGCCGCCCCCTCAGCCGACGCAATTGGAAATGCGATCTTTTCAGACGCGCGAGTACGACACCTTTGATCAGAAGCTTGTGATGAAGGCACTGCTGAATGTTCTTCAGGACATGGGATTCATTGTGAACAGCGCGGACACCGATCTTGGGTTGTTGACGGCGAGCAAATGGAGCAACGTTCAGCACACGAAGAAAGAGATCAAGAAAGCGCGCAAGGACGAGTCGCCGCTGTCCGCGAGCGTTGTGCTGGACTGTACCGCGAACATCAGCGCGTTTGGCACGACGCAGACGCGGGTGCGGGTGAACTTTCAGCAGCGTGTGCTGGATGCGGGCGGGAATGCGATGCAAGCGCATCAGATAAATGATGCAACGTTTTATCAGACCTTTTTTGCACAGGTAGACAAAGGGGTATTTCTTCAGCAAGAAGGCATCTAGCCTTCGTTCGGCTTAGTTCTAATCCAGAATCGGAAGAGCCAAACCAGGCCAAAGTTTACGAGAAACAGACCTCCCCAAGACAAAGCGGTGAATGCAAAAACGCCGACAACCGCAAGAGCCGGAACCAATGTTCCTGATACCACACAAGCCAACATGGAAGCGACAATCAGTAGCAAGACAATTCCGTTAGAGACCAGACGAATCAAGCGTTCCTGACTTCCGATGAGCATATGACCTCGATGAAACTATTCTATGCTTAACACAATTGATAGCAAGATCGACGTTGGCGATATCCAATGAGGAGAATCCAGAATGAATCTGTACATAACCGGCGTTAGTCTGCTTCTCTCCTGCTTGACACTGTGTGCCATTGCCGACGCTGTTGTCGTCGAAGACGTACCGTTTGTGCAGGAGTTTCATGAGGCCTATCCACTCCCGACGCCTGCGGAGAACGATGTGCAGGGTGTTGCCGTTGACAAGTCCGGTCGGGTTTGGGTGGCTACACGGGCTGGCATCCGCTTTTTTGAGAATGGGACGTGGGCAGGTGTTGCGGGGGCGGGTGCCGGAATTGCGTTTGACGTTCTCTGTGATTCGCGGGGCGAAGTGTGGATTGGCGCATGGGATGGTTTGTATCACGTTGCCAACGGCGTTGCGCGCAAAATCGCGGAGATAAACGGGCCCATCAGCGCAC
>CALEZK010000671.1 GCA_937928585.1 uncultured bacterium
CGTCGGCAGCGTCAGATGTGTATAAGAGACAGTCCTTGCGGCGACCAACATCCCATTGGAGGATGCAGTACGCGATGGTCGTATGCGGGAAGACGTGTTTTTCCGCCTGAGCGAGATCATTATTCGCATGCCCCCGCTGCGCGAACGCAGGGAGGACATACCGCTACTCGCTGAACATTTCAATTACAACTACAGCGAACGCCTCGGCAAGCCGTATATACCAATAGACGACGGCATTATCGAGGAGATGACGCACCATCAATGGCCGGGGAATATCCGCGAGCTCGGCGCGTGCGTCAAGAAGTTTGTAACAACCGGTGATCCAGACACCCTGCTGGGTGAGGATCAGGCGCGCGAAACATCGATGCCCGTGCCGATGCGCGGGCCGGAAAAGAAACCCAACGGCAACGCCGAAGCAGTTGCCGTGAAAAAGTTTTTGTCACTAAAGGAAGCGGCCCAACGCGCCGTTGAAGAGACGGAGCGCGCGATGATCGAGGAGGCACTTCGATACACGTTGTGGAACAGACGCAAAGCGGCAAAGCTGCTCAAGGTCAGCTACAGCTCGCTGTTGCGCAGAATTGACGCATACCAGATCGGAAAGTCGTCAGCGGTGGATGGGGACTAAGGGAGCCAATTGATATGAACCAGGTTGTGGTGTTGGGACGGGCAGGGCGCGCGCTGGCCGTGATTGCTTCAATGGCAGTCATCGGGGTGTGCGCGAATGCCGACATCTTCAAGAAAAAGGGCGGCGCGGTAAAGTCGCCAATCGTGGAAACGGTTCGCGTCTCTACCGAGGGGTTGATTCCCGCGGGGCTGAAGCCCGTGGATCCGCCACCGCAACAGGCAGCTGCGCCGGCCGATGGCAGTGAAAGTCCTGAATCATCCACGCCCGTTTCGGATGTCGCGTCCAGCTACACGCTCGGACCGGGAGACACGCTTTCGTTTCAATCGTTCGACGATCCGACGTTGACGCGTGACGGCGTATTGGTGCTGATGGACGGCACGATCTCGTTGCCCTTGATTCCGGACGTGCAAGTCGAGGGAAAAACCCGCGCCGAGGCGGAGAACGAAGTGCGCGAGGCGTACAAGGCGGTCTTCAAGGATCCGCAGCTCGCCCTGAACATCAGGACGGCGACCAGCAAATACTACTACGTCATGGGCGACGTCAACCGCGCGGCGAAATATCCCTACGAAGGTAGGACCACGGTACTTGAGGCAGTCAATAACGCGGGTGGCCTGCGCATCACGCAGCGATCCGGCGGAGAATCGTACGCCGCTACCACGGGCACCTTGAGCAAGGCATTTTTGATTCGCACGACCGACGGCAAGCGTGAAGTAACCGAACTCGACTTGCGCGGGCTGACACGGCCGGGTGCGCACCCATCGGACACGCCCGTTCTTCCAAACGACGTTGTCTACATTCCCGAGAACGTGAACCTTGTATATATCCTCGGCGAAGTGCGCCAGCCGAGCGTCTTCCAATTGTCCGAGGGGCAGACGTTGCTCCAGGTACTGACCCAGGCGGGTGGATTTGAAGAGAGCGTCGCCAAGCTTCGTGGCGTCGTGGTTATTCGACCCGTTGACGACACGCACAGCGACGTCATCGTGGTTGATCTGCGCCAAAGCCTGAAGGCGGGCGTCGATCTGCCAATCTTCCCCGGCGATATCGTCTATATTCCAAGAAAAGACTTGCTGCGCGCGCAGGAATTCGTCTCGCGCCTGACCGGCACGATTTCCCCGATTCTGAGCCTGTACACGCAGTTTTTCGATGCCTACTACGCACCGGAACGCAATCGCCTGTTGGTTGATGCTGGTGAAAACGGAAACGACATCATCGATACCTTGCAGGCGATCCGCTCCTTCGGCGGAAACTTCCAGTCTGCGCTACCCAATCTCCCGAACTTGAACCCGTAGGATTTGCATACATCATGGCAATGGACTATTCGACAGAGACAGCGACCCAACTGATTCCGCTCGCGCCCGGTGGCGGTGCGGGTTCGGCGCAGCGCGGCATCAACCTGAAGCGGTTGATTCGCGTTCGCGGCCCGGTGATGGTCGCCATCGCTGCAGTAATAGCTGTTCCCATGTTGGTCGCCGTTTGGTTTGTTATTCCACGCGAATACACGGCGACTGCCGCGTTGCGCTTTGCGCATACGCGTCCGACAATCCTTTCGGCGAACCAGGAAACGGCGGTTGCGTCGGATTATGGCCAATACGTCGAAACGAACGTAAACCTCATCAAGGGGCCGGCGGTCTTGGGGATGGTCGTGGCGAAGGAAGACATACGGACCTTGCCCTTGCTCGCGAATCGACCGGATCCGGTTTACTTCCTGTCGAACAAAATCGGCGTTCACGTGATTCCAAACTCGGAACTCGTGCAGATCGCGTTTCAGTCCAGTGACCGCGATGCCGCGGTGAAGATTGTCGAATCCACCGTGCAGGAATTCATTAAGCACGCGAGCGTCGCCGAACAAATCTCGACGGAAAAAACCACTAAGCTGCTCGAACAAGAACGCGAAACATTGGAAACGCTCTTGCAAGAGCAGAAAACCAATGTAAGCCAACGGCGCAACAATGTCGGCGGCGTCATGACGGAAAGCGGCGGCGGTGGCGTCGACGAAGAACGCAAGTCTTACTTCGACAATCGCGCCAAGGCAATGACCGACAAGGCCACGGCGGAATCCGAGTTGCAGAAGCTCGAAGTGCAGCAGGAGCAATTGACTGCGCTCATCGCCGCGAACAAGACGAATCCGAATACGCCGATTTATGAGTTTGGTGTCGAGAACACGGTTGCCGCCGATCCCGCCGTGCTGGTCCAGACGAATCAACTCGCCTCCATCGATGTGGAGCTCAAGCAG
>CALEZK010000672.1 GCA_937928585.1 uncultured bacterium
TCCGCTTTATGCAAAAACGCCGAGCGGCTTTGCGCGCAAGTTTCTCCGGTGCCTTTGTTCAATCATTGCGCCCGCGCCTACGTTTGGGGCTGCATTTTCGCGCGGCACGCGGGCATTACATTCGACGCGGAGCTGTACTATGCCGCCTGCATGCTGCATGACCTTGGGCTCACCGATGCGTACCGCGACTGCGCGCGCCACGGCGAGTGTTTCACGCTCGACAGTGTCGAAGGCGCAAGCGCGCTTGCGAAGGATGCGGGGTGGGACGTTGCGCGACAGGACGCGCTCGCCGAGGCGATCCTGTTGCACATGAACGTCGTCGTTGGCCTTGAGCATGGGGCGGAAGCGCATCTACTGCACGAGTCGGCGAGTCTGGACTGCCTGGGCATGCGCGCCTGGGAAATTACGAAGGACACGCGACGCGCCGTGGTGGCGCGTCACCCGCGCGGAGAAATAAAACCGCTGTTGCTCGACGTCTTCGGCGCGGAGGCGAGGCGTCGTCCCCAGTGCCGATCCGCATTCCTGATTCGGTACCTCTTGTTTCGTCCGCTTGTGCGAATGGCCCCGTTTTAGCGATGCAACTGATGCGAACTTTTTTGGTGCTATTCTCGTTTTGCCGTGGCTATGATTAGCCCCGACATGTCACAGAAAAACCACGATTCAGAACCCGAGATTCATGCGTCCGGCCTTATCGCGCGGCTGACGCTCTTCACCGCGTGCATGATAATCATGGGCAACATGATTGGATCGGGCGTGTTTAAGAAATCTGCGCCAATGGCAGCGGAAGTGCAATCGCCGGGGCTGTTAATCGCATGCTGGATCATCGCGGGCATCGTCACGCTGTTCGGCGCGCTGAGCAATGCGGAAGTTGCCGGCATCATCGCGGAACCCGGTGGCTTCTACCAGTTTTTCAAGCGAATGTACGGTCGCGGTTTTGCGTTTCTATATGGATGGTCGTCGTTCACCATCATTCAAACCGCATCGGTCGCGTCTATCGCGTACGTCTTCGGTGAGTCCGCCAACTCCCTGTTCACATTCCCGCGCTTGCCGGAGGTGTACGAGCAGTGGTCGGTGTTCGGGCTGTTCTATCCGCTGGACAACATGGGCGTGAAGGCATTCACCATCGCCACCATCGTCGCGCTATCCACTGCAAACTATTTTGGTGCTGTGTTTGGCGGCATCATCGCGAACATATCGACTGCGCTGAAACTCACGGGCATCGCGCTGGTGGTGATACTGGGCCTCGCCATCAGCAACGGGGCTGCGGAAAACTTTGTGCCGTTGGGGCCGAGCGAAACGGCGAAGTACAACTCGTCCCTTGGGCTTTTTGGCGCAATGTTTGCCGCGTTTCTCGGCGCGTTTTGGGCGTATGACGGGTGGAACAATATTACCTCGCTCGGCGCGGAAGTGCGCAATGCGAAACGCAACATACCGATAGCGCTCACGGTCGCCACGCTCGGCGTGATGGCGGTGTACTGCATCATCAACGCGGTCTACATCTACGTATTGCCTGTCGAGAAGATGGCCGCGCTTACGCAACAGCAAAACAGCATCGTCGCGGTAGAGGTCATGCGGTCATTCATGGGCGAGCGCGGCGCGACGTTCATCGCAGTCCTTATTCTGCTCTCGACGTTCGGCGCCACGAACTGCCAACTCATGCCGCACTCGCGCGTTTACTTCGCCATGGCACGGGACGGACTATTCTTCCGCGCGGCGTCGAAATGCCATCCGCAACACCGCACGCCGTCCAACGCGATCATCATTCAGGCGGTGTGGGCCTCGATGCTAGTAGTTAGCGGCACTTTTGATCAACTCACCGATATGGTGATCTTTGCATCGTTCTTTTTCTATGGCGCAACCGCCTTTGGCGTGTTCGTACTGCGGCGCACGATGCCTGACGCCCCGCGCGCATATAAAGTGCCACTGTATCCATTTATACCAGCTTTCTTTGTCGTGTTCTGCGTAGTGTTAATAGTCGTGACGATTTTTCAAGCCCCGAAAAACGCGGGCATCGGCATTTTCCTGATGCTGTCAGCGATTCCATTCTACTACCTGTGGAAGAATCGTGCTGAGACTTCAGATGATTAGTCCCCGCTTGAATTGACGGCTTATCGAACTGGTGTTACCATGTTCACCGACGTTACTTGAGGACGCTTTCATGTCACATACTTCGTCTGTAATCGAACGCAATCCTGAAAAACTTGGCGGCACCCCCGTCTTCGCAGGTACGCGTGTACCTGTCAAAACTTTTATGGATTACCTGGAAGCGGGCGACAGCATTGAGGATTTTCTGGATGATTTTCCAACGGTAACTACCACACAGGCGCAGGCTGTATTGGAGTTGGCAATCGAGGCTTTGCATTTGAATGCGACTCCTGCTTGACGAGTGTCTGCCGCGGAAGTTGAAGCGCGCCATTGAAGGTCACGAAGTGATGACAGTGCCCGAAGCTGGCTTAGCGGGGAAAACAAACGGCGAACTTCTGGCGCAGATTGACGGTCGTTTTGACGTTTTCATTACAGTGGATCAGAACTTGCAATCTCAGCAACAAATTGCTTCACGTGCCTTTGGTGTCATTGTATTAGTCGCACCATCGAATCGAATTGACGACCTTCTGCCACTCGTGGCAAGACTTCTGAATGTACTCACGACGATTGGGAGTGGAGACATCGTTCAGATTTCACATTCCGGATAAATCGTAACTGAACTTCAGGCAAAATGCCTTCATTCTCGGTCTTTTTGCAGGGTAAGTGTAGGATCTCGGCGCAAAGAATGATCCAGCATGAGCGGGTACTCCTGCAATTCACCAAGCAATTGACATCTGTCAGAACCCACCCCACCTCGCCCGCTAGAACGCCGTCCCGCATACTGGCATCATGATGCTTCAATTACCGGGAGCCCCACATGCCAACACTGTCACGCAGGACCTTTCTGGGAACCGCAGCAGCGGCCAGTGTCGCGACATTGGCACCGTCCACCGCGCTCGGCGCAAACGAACGCATAAACTTCGCTGTCGTCGGGTGCGGCGGAATGGGCACCGGGCATGTCGGCAGCCTCGTCGGAAAGACCAACGCGGACAACATCAAAGTCATTGCCGTCTGCGACGTGTACAACCGGCGGATCAACCGCGCAAAAGAAATCTGCCAGGGCGAAGGGTTCAGCGACTACCGAAGGCTGCTTGAACGCAGCGACATCGATGCGGTATTAATCGCCACGCCGGATCATTGGCACGCGAAGATCGCCATGGACGCGATTGCCGCGGGCAAACACGTCTATTGCGAAAAGCCGATGACGCACACCGTCGAACAGGCGATTGCGTTGCGCGATGTCGTGCGCGCTTCCGACCGCGTCTTTCAGGTTGGGCCGCAAGGCACAGGCAACGATTCGTTCTGGAAAGGCGGCGAGGCCATCCGCGCGGGCCGAATCGGCAAAGTGACCTGGGCGCACGGCAGCTACAACCGCAACGCGCGCATCTGCCTGTTCAACGAACACCAGAAGATTGACCCCACCGCGGGCCCGGACAAATCAGGCGATGACTACATCAATTGGGATATGTGGCTCGGCTGGGAATGGGACCTTGCGCCAAAGATCGATTGGAACCCCGAACATTTCTTTCGCTTCCGAAAATATTGGCCTTATAACGGCGGCGTCGCCACCGATCTGCTGTATCACAAACTTGCGCCGTTTTTGTTGAGCGTTGCCGGACCGAATGGCGAGTATCCGAAGCGCGTAAACGCAAGCGGAGGACAATACATCGAGAAAGATGGACGCGACATTCCCGACACCTTTCTCATGACGGTGGACTATCCGAGTGATTGGTCCATGTTCATGGTGAGCACACTCACGAACGACGCGGGCATCTCTGACCGCATCTACGGCAAATTCGGAACGATGGAGCTCGGCGGCGAACCCTTCCTCCAAGGCAACGGCGATTTCAAGGAGGAGTTTCGCGCGGCGAACGACGGCAAAGACGAATTGCGCATTCCCATCGAACCGCGTCGTGACATGGAGGGCAACTTCATCGACGCGATTCGCGGGCTAGGGCCGACGTTCTGCAATGTGGAGTTGGGCGCATCCACCATGGTCGCGATCAAGATGGCGGTCGAATCGTACCGCCAGAGCAAGACGATGTTGTGGAACGCTGACGAAGAGAAGGTATACACGGTAGTGTGATGCTGACCAGGACCATTGGCTAGTAGCATGCAAGGAGAAATCGAGAAGCGCAGTGAGGTCCTGCCGAACATCGGTTTCTAACTCAAACGCCACATGAACGTAGAAAAGGAGAACAACCTACTCTTCGGCCTGGCCAACGGTGCCTTCAGATACATTCTCGCGAAGGAAGTCTTCAACAGTTTCAAGTGGTACGACTATGGGTCCGAGGCCAGCCTCGGCGCGCGCACCGGCACGACCCTGATCGAAGAGGGCCTGAGATTTATGAGCGAAGCCCCGAAGCCAAAGCCTCTGGGCTGATGATCGCTTCATAGTGGTATTCTGTGTGGCAGGCATCCCTGCCTGCCGCGCGTTCTTGGTCGAAGTCGGTGGTGCCACATCGAAAGGAAGGACGAACTCATGATTTTCTCTACAACGCCCACACTCGAAAACAATCCCATCGCACAATACTGCGGCGTCGTGACGGGCGAAGCCATTCTCGGCGCAAATATCTTTCGCGACATGTTCGCCGCGGTGCGCGACATCGTTGGCGGTCGTTCGGCGTCCTATGAGAAGGAACTTCGGCATGCCCGCGAGATTGCGTTTGAGGAAATGGCGCAGGCCGCCCAAGATCTCGGCGCAAACGCTATAGTCGGCATCGACATCGACTACGAAACCGTCGGCCAAGGCTCCATGCTCATGGTCAGCGTCAGCGGCACAGCGGTAAGGGTGGAATAAGTGCTACGAACGGGATCGGGGGCTTAATGGATGAACTTACATCGCCCGATAATCGGACGCTCGATTACCATTCTGGTTTTGGTAGGCATGGCGGCTTCGTTGGCAGCGAATGGAGATTTATAGCGGTAATTGCAACCGCCACAGCCTTGCATTCCCTTCTCACGGTTGATTTTTCGTTAGCTCCAGCCGAAGACGCCGCGATGCTGATGCGCTACGCAAAGCATGTTGCCGATGGGCACGGCATCGTTTGGAACGTTGGTGAGCCTCCAATCGATGGCGCAACGGATTTTCTGTTCATGATCGCAATTGCGGCGATTATGAAGCTGGGGGTCGCGTTGGAGCTTGCGACGCGCGGGTTGATCATTGCGGCGCACGTCGCAACCGCCTGTTTGGTCTACTGGGGCGTTCGCGTGATTTCCGGCGTCCCGCGCGCGATTGCCTTGGCGAGTGTCGCCTACCTCATCGTTGGCCCCGCTACGGTGTATATCAGCACCTATTTCGGCGCGCCGGTCTTTGCTGCGTGTGCGACGGCGACTTGGGTGTGTGCGCTCGCGATTATGCGTGGCGGGCCTACGCGGAAACTTTCGATCGCATTCGGGCTGCTTGCGCTGGTGACCGGCCTGGTGCGACCGGAGGGCGTCTTGTTGGTTTCGCTAATGCTGGCGAGCATTGTTATCTGTCTGGGAATCAAACCGTCGTTTTCTGTCGTGTCGGCGTTTGTAATCGTGTTTGGCACCCTCGGACTCGCCTACTTTTTGTGGCGGTGGAACTATTTTGGTCATCCGCTGCCGAATCCCTTCTACAAAAAAGGCGGCGGAACGTTGCATTTCTCCGGCTTGAAAGATTCCGTTTTCAACACTCTGAAGTTCACCCTGCCCTTGGTGCCGTTTTATGCCTACGGTCTGTTGAGATCAGAAACGCGACGGAGGACCATCGCCACTGCGCTCACGCTCATTGGATTCGCTGCCTGTTTCATCCTGATCTCCAGCGAGATGAACTTCGCAGGGCGTTTCCAGTACGTCCTGCTTCCGCTCGCGCTCTTGGCTTTGCCGATTCCGGTTGGTGAAAATGTAGCGGCGGACTCTGGAAAACGCATCGGTGCCGTTGCGCTGGGGTTTGCATGCTTTGCCGTTTTGTATTTCCAGGTGATCGGGTCCGACTGGAAGCACTACCCGGACGGGCGCGCTGACGTTGCCAAGTTGTTTCATGAGTTAAAAGACAAGAACCTGCGCCTCGCCACCAGCGAAGCCGGATTATTGCCGCTGTATTCGGAATGGACCTCGCTCGATACCTGGGGTCTCAACGATTACACGATTGCGTCACAGGGCACAATCACCAGAGAATACCTGGCGAAGTTCGATCCGGATGTAATTGCATTTCATGCGTACGAAGAATCCGCGGCAGGCGCAGCATTACCCGGCTGGACCGATATGACGGAGATCCTGGCTGGATTTGCAATTGCAAATGACTACGTGTTCGCTGCATCGTTCGGCGACACTCCCGAGCATACGCACGTATACTACGTGAAGCGCGCCTTAGACGACTCTACCGGATTGGCGTCGCGTATACGCAGTGTCGCGTATGCCTGGCCGGAAACGGGCAAGCCCGCAACAAATTTCGTTACGTCATTGTCACACTCGGGGCCTTAGCAGGATCGGAGCAGGTTCATGCATCACGCGATCGCAATCGCACTCATCGCGGCTGTCGCCGCGACTGACAACACCCTTACGGAACGGGAAAAGAAGGACGGTTGGATCTTGCTTTTCGACGGCAAGACGCTTGACGGGTGGACCACGCCGGAAGGCAAGCAGAGCAAGCGTCCGGTTGAAGAATCCAGTATCAACCCACACGGATGCGGCGGGTACATGATGACGTACAAGGAACTTTTGGGAGACTTCATCCTGAAATGCGATTTCAAAATCAGCGCGAAGTGCAACAGCGGAATTTTCGTGCGCACGTTTCCTTTGACTCCGCTGCCCGGTAAAGACGTCGGCTGGAACGGAATCGAAGTCGCAATCGACGACACCACCAACGCCGGCTATGTGGATACAGGGGCGATCTACGATCTGTCTCCGCCAACGAAGAACGCGATGAAAGCCGCGGGGGAGTGGAACCAGATCGAGATTACGTGCAAGGGGGCCGTGATCACCGTGGTGCTGAACGGCGAAAAGGTGAACGAATGCGACCTTGCCGCGTTCACCGAACCGAACAAACGCCCCGATGGCTCCGCGCACAAATTCGATCACGCGTTCGACACGCATCCCCGAACAGGATACATCGGGCTACAAGATCACGGTGGCAACTGCTGGTACAAGAACATCAAGCTAAAACCGTTGAAGTGATCGCCTGGCGTTACTCGAAAATTTCGTCAAAGAACTGTTGCATACGGATCCAAGAGCGCTTCGCCGATTGTTCGTGATACAGCGACACGGGCGGGCGGTTCGCATCCGGATCGGTGAAGCTGTGTACTGCGCCCCCGTAGGAGACGAGCTCCCAATTCACGTTCGCGTCACGCATTTCTTTCTCAAACGCCGCAACTTCCTCTGCCGGCACTGCGGGGTCAATCGCGCCGTGCAGCGCGAGCACCTTGCACTTGATGTTCTTGGCGTCCTCGGGCGTTTTCGTTCCCAGCGCGCCGTGGAAACTCACCACGCCTTGAATGGGTTCGCCGCTGCGCGCAATTTCGAGTGCCGTCGTGCCGCCGAAGCAGTAGCCAATGGCCGCAAGCTTGCCGGGGTCGGTCAAGCGAAACTTGCGCAATACTTCGAGTCCTGCGAGTGCGCGCTGACGCAACACCGGCACATTCGCCTTCATCTCGCCAGACTTGGCCGCGGAATCCTTCGGGTCGGCGAGATATACGCCCTTGCCATACATATCCAACGCGAACCCGACATAACCGAGCTTCGCCAGTTCGTCCGCCGTGGCCTTCGATTGCTTGTTGACGCCCGTCCACGAGTGGACGATTAAGACGCCGGGGCGCTTCTCCGTCGACGCGTCGTCATACGCGATATACCCTTCGAGGACCAGATCGCCGTCTTTGTATTCGATGAGTTCGTTCTTGATTGCGCCTTGCGCGGCCAGCGCGAAAACCGTCGCGAAAAAGAAAGTCAATGCCCGCATGGTGAGAACCTCCGTAAAATTGCGAAATGCAGCGTGATGTAGGGTAGTACCGGTGAAGGACGATGTCAATGAAGACCTTCAGAACGACAGCAGGCAGGCGCACGAACGAGCGGTGGGGGATGACCGCTCTCCCCGAACCGGCTCTTGATCTCCGGATGCGGTTTGCGCCTTAATCATGCCCACATGGGGCACCGAGGGGGAGCAGGTAAATGGCGAAGCGAATAGGCATCTATCCCGGAAGTTTTGATCCACCTACTTATGGGCATATCGATCTGATTGGCCGCGCTGCGAAGATTTTCGACACGCTGATCGTCGCGGTCGCGCGCAATGCGGACAAAAAGGGGCTATTCACGGTCGAAGAGCGGATCGACATGCTCCGTAGCATCAGCGCGGAGTATGCGAACGTAGAGGTGACTTCGTTCACCGGGTTGACGGCGGAGTTTGCGCGCACGCGGAAAGCAACGGCTTTGGTACGCGGGCTGCGCGTCGTGTCCGACTTTGAGTATGAGATTACGATGGCTATTGCCAACCAGAAATTGAACCCGCAGATTGACACGGTGTGCTTGATGCCGAGCGAAAAATTCTTGTTGTTAAGTTCCCGTATTGTGCGGGAGATCGCAATTTTCGGCGGCGATCTTCACGAGTTCGTGCCGCCGGACATCGAGAAACGAATCAAGAAGAAGTTGAAGAAGAAATAACAGACGGGGCAGGGTAAGCATTCGTAACCCTGCCCCGTCCTTCAATTTTTTTGCGCGAAATTACCCCTGTTTCAAGCTTACCTCTTGCCGGGTCTTGGCATTCAGGATTTTGACGTCGTGAATGTGGAAATCGGAGACCGATTCAACGGCAACTTCGCGGTCGAAATCCACACAGATCGCGTCGAGGATGTCTTTGTTCTCTGTGCGAAGCCTGCGCGCCACGTCAGGGTGCACCTGCATGATCACGCGCTTTTCCTTTGTCGCGCAGAAAAGGCTGTGCAACCGGCGCAGGGTGTCGAATGTCACTGTTGTTACCGATCGCACCATGCCGCCGCCTTCGCAGTAGGGGCAGGGTTGCGACAAAGCTTTGACGAGGTTGTGCTTGACGCGTTTGCGCGTCATTTCGATCATGCCCAATTCGCTGATTTCGGACACCGTCGTTTTTGCGCGGTCGTTCTTGAGATGTTCCTGCAGTGCCTTCAATACTTCACGACGATTCTTCTCGATGGCCATATCGATGAAATCAATCACGATGATGCCGCCCAGGTCGCGAAGGCGCGCCTGTCGCGCGATCTCTTCCGCGGCCTCCATGTTCGTCTTGAAGACAGTCTCTTCCAGATGCTTCGTGCCGGTGAAGCGCCCCGTGTTGACATCAATTGCAATGAGGGCCTCGGTCTGATCGATACAGATGTATCCGCCGCTCTTCAGAAATACTTTGCGATTGAGCGCCTTCTCGATCTCCCTTTCGACGCCAAATTTGTCGAAAATGGGCCGCTTCTGGTTGTAGTGCTTCACGCGGCTCTTCAGGCTCGGCGCGAAGCTGTCGAGGAACTCGAGAATGCGTTCGTATTCCGTCTCATCGTCGACAGTGAGCTTTTCGATGTCGTTCGTGAACATGTCGCGCACGATTCGAAGAATCGGGCCAAGGTCGGCGTGCAACAGCGCGGCGCTTTTCGCCGTTTCCATCTTTTCCTTGACGTCGCTCCAGACTTTGGAAAGGTACTTGACGTCGTCCTGAAAATCGGATTTCTTTTTGCCTTCTCCCGCGGTCCGCAGGATCAGGCCCACCCCCGGCGGTCGCACAGCCTGAAGATCTTTGCGCAGCCGATCGCGTTCGCGCTCACTGCCGATCTTTCGCGACACGCCCAGCTGCTTCACGGTCGGCATCAGCACCACATAGCGGCCCGGCAGCGTCACGTAATTCGTCAGGCGTACGCCCTTGGTGCCCAGCGTATCCTTGCTGACCTGCACCATGATGTGCTGGTTCTTCTTCAGCAGCGATTCTATCGAAGGGGGTTTTCCCCGGCGTGACGCGCCTTTGGGTTTTGCCGTGCCTTCTTCAAACACAAAATCGCCCGTGCCTTCCGCTCCCGCAATGTCGGAGACGTAGAGGAAGCCGTTCTTCTCCATGCCGATGTCGATGAATGCCGCCTGGATGCCGGGTACAATCGAATCGACGCGGCCCTTATAAATATTGCCGACTACGCTGCGGCTTTCCTGGCGCTCGATCAGCAGTTCGACCAGGCGCTTATCTTCAATAAGCGCGATTCGCGTCTCAAGTGGAGACGCGTTGATTATGAATTCCTTCATGCAACCCCCCGGTAGCGCACGGCACAAGCCGCGGCACCATCAGTCAAAAAAACCTTTGCGAACATGGACACTTAACAGGGTGCCCACGCACATCATTGTTGTTACGCAGAACGAGCCGCCGTAACTCAGGAACGGCAGCGGAAGGCCCGTGATGGGCAGGAGATGCAAAGTAATCGCGATGTTCACGAACACGTGAAAACCGATAATCGTTACACAGCCCACCGCGAGCAGGCTGCCCGCGAGGTCGGGGCAATCGCGCGCAAGCGCCACGCCTCGCAGCATGAACAGCGCGAAAAGACAAATGACCAACACCGCGCCGACAAATCCCATCTCTTCCGCGATGAGCGCGAAAATAAAGTCCGTATGAAATTCGGGAAGGAAGCGAAGGTGTGTTTGCGTGCCCTTGCCGATCCCTTTGCCCCACATCTGCCCACTGCCAACGGCGATCTTCGTCTGAATGATTTGATAGCCCGATGCAAGCGGGTCTGCATCCGGCGACCAGAACGATTTGATGCGATTCTTCTGGTAGTCTTCGAGGGGAAGTTTGTCTACCGTGGCGAAAACCGTGCCGACCGCGACAATACCGGCCAATGCAATGCCGATGAGGTATCGCTTGCGGCAACCCGCGGCATAGAGCATGGTCAAAACAACCGGCGGCAGCACCAACGCGGTGCCAAGGTCCTTCTGCGCGAGAATGAGCAGCAATAACCCGCCGGCGATGGCGAAGGTGAGCCCGAAGTAGAATATGCTCTGGATGCGGTCCTTCACGGCGGAGAGATACCACGCAAGCGAATAAACCAGCGCGAGTTTGCTCAATTCCGACGGCTGCAAGTTAAACGGCCCTCCCAACGAGAGCCAGTGCTGGCCGCCCTTCGCTTCCTTGCCGAACAGCAGTACGGCAATGAGCAACACGACTATGCCGATGTACATGGCGGGCGCGAGTGAAATAAGCGCGCGGTAGTCGATGCACACAACCACGAGGGCAATCGACAGTCCAAGACAAAACGCGATGAACTGACGCACATAATAGATCTCGAGTATCGACGCATCCGGGCCAATATTCTGGCTGGCGCTGTATAGCGCCGTCAGTCCGAACGCGAACAGCGCAAAGGTTACCCCGAGTAAAAACCAGTCGATGCGCCGAAGGTTTCGATAGTTGAACGTGCGGATATGCGAATCGAGGAGGTTCAAATCCCGATGGATGCTGCTCATTCCAACGGTCCCCCATACATCGCAACGTTAACCGGCTCTTGCGGCGCGTTTTCATCGCCCTTAAGTTTTTGCTTCTTGTAGTAATAGTCGAAGATTTTCTTCGCCACCGGTGCCGCGGTCGTGCTGCCGTGCAGCCCATGCTCGACAATAATGCTCACGGCAAGTCGCGGTTTCATGTTCGTCACGCCTGCAACGAATAGAGCGTGATCGCGCAATTCATACGGGACTTCGCGTTCCTTGCGACCCTTCAATTGGGAAAGATGCGCAACCTGCGCGGTACCTGTCTTGCCGATAATTTCTAGCCCTTCGATTCGGGCTTCGCGGCCCGTGCCGCTCGGCGGCTGCTTCTTGTCGACGCACTTGAACATGCCTGCATGCACGATCCGCAGCGTGTTGTCGCTGATGAGTTTCTCGCTCACCTGCGGTCCCACGCCCAGGTTGACGTGTGGCCGTACCCGCTTGCCGCCGTTCATCACGGACGCCATCAGCACAGCATTCTGTAGCACGGTGGCATCGACCATTCCCTGTCCGATGGACATGTTGATCGTATCGCCGGGATACCAGTTGTAGTCGTCGCGATTCTTCGACTTTCGGGCCTTCGCGGCAGCGGCTTTCTTTTCCGGGCTGGGCACAGCGCCCGGTACCTCGCGCGGAAGGTCGATGCCCGTGGATTCGCCGAGGCCGAGCATATGCGACCATTTGTTGAGTTTCTCAGGGCCGATGCGTTGCCCCACGTTGTAGAAATACACGTCGCAAGAAAAAGCCAGCGCATCAACCATTGCCACGCCGCCGTGTCCGCCGCGCCGCCAGCATCGCCACGTGTGGCTCCCCAGCCTGAAAGATCCACCACAACTGAACGTAGTGTGTTCGTCTACGATTCCTTCTTCCAGCGCGGCTACGGCCATCAATACTTTGAAAACGGATCCCGGCGGATAGTGAGTCTGGAACGCGCGGTGAAGCATCGGCTTACGCGGGTCTTTAATGACGCCGTCGATGATCTGTTTCTGATCGGGCGATTGCGTCGTGAAGATGTTCGGGTCATACGTCGGCACGCTTGCGAGCGCGAGCAGTTCGCCCGTGTCCGCGTCCATAACGACGATCGCGCCCTCGGCCTGAATATCGACGATGTCTTCCGCCAAGAGCTCATCGCGCAGGATTCGTTCGCATTCCATTTGCAGCTCGATGTCGAGCGTCGTAAAGATCGGCTTGCCGGCTATGGCATCCTGTCGGCGCTCCAACGCAAGCGAGCGTCCCATGCTGTCCACTTCGATGTAGGGCAGGCCGTGCACGTCCGTGCGCAACTGTGGCACGCTCCCGTTGTACCGGGTGACGATCATCGCGCCATCGTAACCCTTCAGATCGAGCTCATAGCGCTGTTCGATGCCGTCGCGACCGATGATATCGCCCATCTTGTATCGCGGCCGCTTGCTCGCCAGCGTATCGGCGTCAATTTCGTTGAGCCAACCGAGAATCTGGCCGGCGGTTTCGCCGTAGTAATAGCGGCGCTGTGGGCGCGCAACCGTGTACACGCCTTGCAAGGCAAACGAATACTCTTCGACCCGCATCCGTTCCGTCTTGCTTATGTCCTGCTTGACCAGAATCTGTTCAAACGGCTTCTTGCGCCGGATCGCGCTAATGACGTTGCCGAAAATGGTATTCGGGTCCACGCCGACCATTTCGCCCAACTGGCGCGTCACGTCGTAAACCCGCTCGGCTGCATGGAAGAACGCCTGGACCTCTGCCCGGTCGCCTTCTTCAATATCATCGAGTGGAAAAGCCTCATCCAGCGCAACGCCACTCTTGAAGGCATCGCGCGTACCGGACAGTAAATCGATGGTTTTGATTTGCAGAATCTGCGCGACGGTGCTGGCTGACTTCGAGACGGCATCCACATCGCGGAGCATCGCCGGTGTAAGCATGAGATCGAGCGCGGCCCGATTGTCTGCAAGCACGACGGTTTCATCGCGCCCGTAGATGATCCCGCGCGGCGACTTGATGACTTCATAGTCCAAACGGTTGTCTTCAGCCTGCTTCGTATAGACGGACCCTTCAACCACCTGCAACTGCCAGAGCCGCGCGCACAACAAAGCACTCAATACGACGATGACGACTGCCATGCCGCTCATGCGGCCCTCAAACCCTTCAAAGCGTTTCCGGCCGGTTGTTGTCGTCATCCGATCAGTCCTCCGCTGAGTTTCCACTCTTTACGGCGTTTGAACAGACGATCCATGGCGAAGAAGAGCACGGGCGTGAACAATGCGGTGTAAAACGCTCCGGGAACCACCCGCGCGACGATGTTGTTGAGCGCGGCCACGCTGGGGTCCTGAACGTAGGCTACGGCGACCCACAACAAGCCGAACGCGATTGCCGCGCAGAACACGAGAATTGCCTTTGCGGCGGGGTGTTCCGTCATCATGCGAGCGGAAATACGCGCCACCGTATATCCCACAATCACGTAACACAGCACGAAATGGCCGATGGTCTCGTTGCTGGCAATGTCGAGAATGACACCCCCGAGCACTCCGGTATACATGGCGCGTTCTTCGCCGATGGCCATCGCGAAGTACACGACCGTCAACAAGGTGAGGTCAGGAACAACGCGCGACACCGCGATTTGCTCCACCCATGTCGTCTGCACGAGCGCAGCGACGACGACGGTTATAAACCACAGTACATTCCTGCGAATCATTCCCAAGCCCTCGTCATGGCGCGTACCGCTCCTGAATCGAGCGCGTATCCGGCAACGCAAACGCCGCCTTGTCGTCGTTGCGCTTGGGCCGGCTTGCCATGTCCAGTGGTTCCGGCTCTGGTACGACCGGCTGATTTGCGGCGGGGTCCTGGCCGCTCATTTCCATCAGGGTCGGTTGCGCGCGCTTCACGAGAAAGATTTCGTCCACGCTGTAAGGGTCCGCGTACGGTTCCATATACGCCACCTGAAACAACGAACCACTGTTTTCTACTTCCACAATCGTGCCGATTGGATATTCCGCGGGGAAAATGCCGCTGCCCGCGGTGAGTACCTCATCGCCAACGCGCACGACATCCTTCGTATCGATGTGTTCGAGCCGGCAGATATGACTGAAGTCGCTCCCGCTTCCATGCACGGTGGCGCGCACGCGTTTGTCGCGGCCGATCATCGCCCCGATCTGACAACGGTCGCTGTGCAGGGTCGCAACGTAGGAAAGTGTCGGTCTTACGTCAATCACTATTCCCGCGACGCCGTCCTTTGTCATCGCGCACATGGCCGGTTCAATGCCATGAATCGATCCCCGGTTCACCACGAGCACCCCCGCTGAACTGGAGATTTTCGCCGCGGCAATTGGGTCCTGCGAAAGGGCGACCGTTTTCGCGGCAGTGAGATCGAGCCGCGGTTGGCTCTCTATAAAGCCGAGCAGACCCTTGAGGCGCTGGTTTTCCTGATAGATGGCGTCGTGATCCGCGATGCGCGGCACGAGCTTGTTCACCTGTTCGCGCAGTTCGGTGGCTTCCTTGCGCGAAGAATCGTATGCAACCACGAAACCGACGGCATAGTTCACGCCGCCGCCGATCGCGTCAAACGTGCGCAGGAATGGATACGCAATGACCGACCCCGCGGTGGCCACGGCATTCGAGATGATGTTGCCCCGCGTGCCGGACGCAAGCGAGACGAGGGAGAGACTGACTAACACCACCAGAACGATTGTCGGGCGGTTCTCTCGTATTCGGCGGGATAATTGCACGGTTTAGGTTTCTTCGTTAAAACGCTTTATTCCTTCGAGGTACTTGCCGGTGCCCAGCACAACGGCGGTCAGTGGGTCTTCCGCGACCGTCACGTGAAGTCCCGTCTCCTTCGCGAGCAGATGATCCAGTCCGCGCAGCAACGCGCCGCCGCCGGCCAACACAACACCGCGGTCCACGATGTCGGCGGAAAGTTCCGGGGGCGTGCGTTCCAACGTCACACGCACGGCATTCACGATGGACGCGACCGGTTCGCGCAATGCCTCGCGTATTTCCTCGGACGTGATCGTCAATATCTTGGGCAGGCCCATGACCTGGTCACGGCCTTTGACCTGCATTTCCATCTCTTCTTTCAGCGGGAATGCTGAACCGATCGCGATCTTGATCTCTTCCGCCGTGCGTTCACCCACCATCATGTTGTAGGTGCGCTTGAGATGTTGAATGATCGCCTGATCCATTTCGTCACCAGCCACACGCACGCTGTTGACGTGCACAATGCCGCCGAGCGAAATGACGGCAACTTCCGTGGTGCCGCCGCCAATGTCGACGATCATGCAGCCTTGCGGCTCGTGCACGGGAAGGCCCGCGCCGATTGCCGCGGCCATCGGCTCTTCGATGGTGAAAACTTTCTTCGCGCCCGCCTGCGACGCGCTTTCCGTTACCGCGCGCTTTTCAACCGCGGTAATTCCAGACGGTACGCAAATGGCCACGCGCGGCATAACCAGCCGGCTGCGGTTGTGCACTTTTTGAATGAAGTACCGGAGCATCGCTTCGGTGATTTCGAAGTCGGCGATAACACCATCTTTCATCGGGCGTATCGCCACGATGTTGCCCGGTGTACGGCCGATCATGCTCTTGCCTTCGTTGCCGACGGCCTTCACTTTTCCAGTGTCTTTATTGATGGCAACGACGGACGGCTCGCTGAGGACAATCCCTTGGCCCTTCACGTACACCAGAGTGTTCGCGGTGCCCAGGTCTATGCCCATGTCATGCGAGAAAAGTCCCGGTAGGTAGCTCAGGAACGAACGAAACATGAACCCCTCGAGCGGTCAGGGGCCGAAAGGGCGGCAAGACCGCATAACTTTTGAAATGAAAACCACTTAGACAAGAAGACTTCCAAGCAACGCGGAGTATACCAGAAGAAGCCAGTAATTCCAAACCGCATTTGAGGGCGTGAGCTCAAATACAACCGCGTGAAGGTGGAATTGAGGATTCTGCGATTATACACTCAAACAATCATAACCCTTGAATCAAATCCAAGACAGAGTGCAGTATTCTACTTGAATAATCACCTTACAACGCATTTGGCTGAAATCAATGGCCGACACGTTAAGTCGAGAGCAACGATCTAGGGTAATGGCGGCGATCAAGTCTCGGGGGAACAAGAGGACAGAGCTTTTATTGATAGCAATACTCCGTGACTACAGTATTACTGGTTGGTTGCGCAACCAAAATCTTCCTGGAAGGCCGGATTTCGCTTTTCGTCGACAGAGACTGGCTGTATTTGTGGACGGCTGTTTCTGGCATGGCTGCCGATGGCACTGCCGGATGCCCAAATCTAGGAAACAGTACTGGGAGCCTAAGATTCAACGGAATATTCAAAGGGACAAACTGGTGCGTACCTTGTTGGCGCAACGCGGCTGGAAGGTTCTTCGGATTTGGGAACATCAGCTAAAGTGTCCAGAGCGGGTGGCGCTTACCCTTGCTAGGGCGCTTCGTGAACATCGTAAGTGAAGTTCGAGTTATCGCGTTGCCGAACTCCGGGTTTGGCAGTGAATAGTACCTAGCGAGGATAATAAGAATGACCCCGCTGACCGTTGAATCGTTTGAAAGGGTATTAGATGTCCTTTGCCATCGGCTTACCGCCGAGTGTGTTAGGGGCCCTCGCTTTGAAAAGTCTAGTGCTTTTGAGGGTCGCGTGCGCGAACTTCTGAAAGAGCCTATGGCTGCCTTTGGTTTGCAGATTGACTTTCATCCCCATCCATACCTTTTCCCTGACATCGCGCTTGGCAAGTTTGGCGTCGAAGTAAAGTTCACGACTAATGATACGTGGCGCAGCGTAGCAAATAGCGTGTTTGAGAGTACGAGTAGTGACGAAGTCGAAAATATCTACGTGGTATTCGGGAAAATGGGTGGGAATCCTGCTGTTAATTGGGACAAATACGACAATTGTGTGATTCATGTTAGAACTTCACATGTGCCGAGGTTCGAGGTGGAAATTCGCCCGAAAGAGTCGCTCTTTCAGAAGATGAAAATTTCCTATCGTGACTTTCGTCGACTTTCTATATATGAGCGGATGGAGCATATCAGAAAGTATGCGAGAGGGCGCTTAAAGAAAGGCGAAAGACTCTGGTGGCTTGATGACAAACTAGACGATGGTCACACGCTACCTATCCAAGCTCGACTTTACATGTCGCTCAAACAAGAAGAAAAAAGACGGCTTCGTGCGGAAGCAGCGTTACTTTGTCCGCAAATTGTGAAACCATCTCGCTCAAAACACAAATACGATGATGTTACTTTGTATCTGCTTACCTATCATGGAGTGCTCTGTCCGCAAGCAAGAGACCTGTTTTCGGCCGGAAGTGTTGCGATGCGCACCGACACACGTAGAGGTGGGAACTATGTTTTGCGGGCTCTCGCGGACATCGAGCCAGAAATGATTGCTGCAGCAGCTGAAATGGACGACAAGCTTTTTGTGGAGTATTGGGGCGTCTCGGTTTCGCCTAAACATCGAATAGAAGAATGGCTATCTCGTGCAGACAAACATGCGGTCGGCTGGACTCCTTCAAAGGTTCTATTTCGGAATACGCGATAGAGTCCTCACTCTAGGCAGTCTAACACCGAACGCGCAACGTGCCAAGCGAGAACCGGCGGTACCGCGTTTCCGACTTGCCTTTCTACCTCGCGAAGTCCAGACACAAAGGTAAACTTATCTGGGAATGACTGAATTCTTGCAGCTTCTCGCATCGATATTCGCCGGGGAAGAGAATAATGGAATTGAATGTTCCCGTGGCATTCAGCGCGTATCGTATACCCAGGACGTCCTGCGATTAAACGCCTGTTCCCTTGTTCGGGGCTTATATTTGCCTCGCTCCAAATGTGGTTGATTCCCGGCAACCTACTCAAGTCCTCCAAATCGCCGATTGCCTCTTTTGCTGAGATCCAAGTGGCTGCGTTTCGCTCCGGTTTTGGCGGTATAAACTTGGGCATACCAGGAGCTGTGCCCACGAAGAAAACTCGCTCTCGAGTTTGCGGCACACCATAGTCGGCGGCCTGATACAAATGGTAGTTTAAGTCGTATCCAAGTTCACCAAAGTCATTCAATACCTGCTTGAGCCACTCTTGATGTCTAAGTAACGCCTTAACATTCTCAGCGACAAAAATGCTGGGTCTAACCCGTCGTATGGCTTCAATCATCGCGCGGTACAAACCGCTGCGTTTTCCGTTTACACCTTCTCGTTTGCCATTAACTGAAATATCCTGACAAGGAAACCCTCCAACCAAAACGTCTGCACATTTAGGCAACTTATCGATAAGCGTCCAGATATCCCCTCGATGTATCCCGTATCCCAGATTCCGCTCGTAAGTCTTGCATGCTTCGTCATTCAAGTCATTTGCCCAGACGACTTCAAATGGCAAGGAACGATAACGGCGTCCAAAGATTTCGAATCCGCCTTTAAATCCAAGATCCATGCCCCCGCACCCCGAAAACATTGAAACAACAGTGAACTTACGAGGCTTTGAAACAGAGCTGTCGGCCGGTGATGGGCGAGCACTGTATTTTTCACGACCTTCCCCTGCTTTGGTCTCAAGCGTACTCCGCTGTTTCTTCGCGTGCGTCCTCGGTGAGCGCACCTGTTGTGCTTCGCAGTACTGTTCCGCACTTCGCATAAACCAGTCCTTTAGTGTGCAGCCTGACAATGCTAGCGCCGCATGAAGCCGCCTTTTGAGTTCCGGCTGTATTTCGATTACGATTCGACCTGATTCACCATGCTGTGCCATAAGTGACAATGTAACCTATGTTACATGAATTGCGCAACAAAAATCTGTTGAGCCCTTTGGTATACCCAAGTTGTTCAAGTTCGGGGCGCCAAAGGAATCGCGTTTGTGGCCGCAATTACGTATGTGCGTCGCTGGAATTACCGAACAAAGTGCCCGACTGGACCATATTCTTCAAGCTATTGGACATGGGGTTTCGCGAAACGTGAACTACCCAAATCTCTTCGAATGAAAACTAGGCGCGGTCTGTGGCCGAAAGGGCGCCAAACGATTCCAATACCCTAACTAAACCAAAACACCCGGCCACCGGCGAGGTCGGGGCGTTTATCGTCGTCCTACATTTTGTTGATGTGAAGGTTCATCTCCGAAAGCAGTCGAGGACAACCGCTACACAGCTTGCCGGACGAGAGCGCTTGGCTTCGCTTTCCCGGATGCGTCAGTATGTGCAAAACACGTGCACTTTGGGAGTAAGCCATGTTTCTTCGATCTGCGATCGCTTTTATCCTTGCCGCGACCGTTCACGCGGAGGGTACCGCCGCGCGTACTGCCAGTCCAGAATCCGTCGCTGCCGTCGACGCAGGCACCGCCACGGAAGCCAACGCGGCATGGTGGGGGGTCGACGAATCCGACGCCACCGAGGCAATTCAATCCGCCATAGACTCAAAAGCCTCCCGCGTGGTCATTCCATATGTTGGCAAGCCCTGGATTATCCGGCCAATCATGCTGCGCAACGATCTCGAACTTTTTCTCGAACCCGGCGTGATCGTGCTGGCCAAGAAAGATGAATTCAAAGGCAGCGGCGACAGCCTGTTCAGCGCGCAGGACATGCAGAACATCACCGTGAGCGGCTATGGCGCAACACTGCGCATGCACAAGCGCGATTACCAGAAGCCGCCCTACACCAAAGCAGAATGGCGCATGGGCCTCCGGTTCAGCGGCTGCACAAACATTCGCATCGAAGGCGTTCGCATCGAAAGCACCGGTGGTGATGGCATCTACATCGGCACGACCGGCACGCAGGAATACTGCAAAGACGTGGTCATCCGCGACGTTGTGTGTTTCGACAACCACAGGCAAGGCATCAGCGTCATCGGCGCGGAAAACTTGTTGATCGAGAATTCCGTCTTCGCGAACACCTGGGGCACCGCTCCCGGCGCGGGCATCGACCTCGAGCCGGACAGTCCCAAGCAGCGCCTGGTAAACATCGTGATTCGCAATTGCACCTTCGAGAACAACGAAGGACACGAGGTGCTCGTCTACGCCAAGAATCTCGACACAACGGCGCCGCCCGTCTCAATTAGGTTTGAGAACTGCATCATGCGCAAAACGACTTTTGAAATGCTGGAAGATGGCATCGGCCGCGACGACGATATCCACGGTTGGGCGGGCATTTCCGTCGGCGCCGTGCGCGACGACGGCCCCGACGGCGTGATCGAGTTCGTCGATTGCACGGTGGAAGGCACGGGAAAAGAGAGCGTCAAAATCTACGACAAATCCGCCGACCGCGCGAAAGTGCGGCTCGTGAACTGTCGCTTCAAAGATCCCTGGAACGTGCGCCACTCGATCTATTCCGACCTGCGCGTGCCCATTCTCTTTGAAGTGCGCAGGCCCTACCTCAGCAAACGCGTCGGCGGCGTCGAAATCATTGATTGCCATTTGTGGGACGACACACCGCGCGCATCCGTCGCGCTATCGCCGTTCAACAGCGAATACGGCCTGCACGACATCACCGGAAACATGTATCTATACAGTCCGCACGAACCGCGCACCTGGTACGGCCCCGCATCGACAAACGTGAGCCTCGCCATCACCCACGTAAAGCCGGAAGCCCCCGCCGAAGCACGCAAACCGGACGCCGACGCGGAGTAGTGGGCTTTCAAATAAGCAACGTCAAAACAAGTCAAAAAGCTTTGGTGTTGCTACCGCAGTCCAGAGGATTCGAAGCACAAAAAGAACGCAGACGGCGTCTTTTATGGAGTGCTGTAGCAGAGTCCGCTTCGGACGGCGCTACAGCTTTGGCTTACTTTGCGGTGGGTTCGGGTCGACAACGATTCACGACTCAGTCACAGGTTTGAGTACCCTACGTTGAGTACTCGGTGCTCAAATCCTTAACCGAGAAGGTTGGGTTAAATCACTTCCTCGCCGATTCACGCCGGTTTTTCAAAATTGCATACACACCGCACGCGACCAACGCTGCGGTGACCAAATAAACATTGGAGAACACACGCCAGCCCATTGTCGAAATTGTACCGTCAAATGCACGAAAATCGTTTACGTAGAGACCGAACAAGTTAAAGATAAGTACGCGAAAAAGCCCACGCGACCACTCAAACAATAGCCACGCCAGCGACACCAGCAACATCGAGATTCCGGTCCGTGGCGGGCGATCACACCACCAAATCCAAATCACACACGTCAGGACTGGCAACACCCACGTTTGGAC
>CALEZK010000673.1 GCA_937928585.1 uncultured bacterium
GGCGCGGGTCAGGCGCGCGTCAGTCATCGTTCTCCCCAGAGTCTTTGGAATGGACTGGCCCGGCGTGGGGTGTGCCGGAATAGGGGAAGACCCGGTTGTAGAGCTGATCGTTTGCGGCGACGTTATCGCCAACCAGCGTGATAACCGAATACACGGGCCCGCTTCCGATCAATGTCAAGGCAATGTCCACGACATCGTCGCCGGGGCGCCTGCCGTTGGGCCAGCCGCTCGCCTTGATTCGAGCGGAACTGTCGGTCGTGGTGTCGCCACCTAAAAACGACAAACGGCTGAACCCTGCCTGGCCGGGGAGGAGAACGGCCTCGGTCGTTGTGTCCACGCGTAACACGTCGGGGATAAAGATGTCGGCGAGATCGATGCGGCCCGAGGTCACAAAGCTTGTGGTGTAAACCGAGTTGAATAGCGATGCCAACTCCGGGGCCAACGCGTAGTCGATGAATTTGTTCGCGTCCGTTGCGGGCAGGGTGCGGTTGTATTTGTCCTTGTTCCGAAGCGCGACGAACATCCCGTTGAAGAGCGGGTTACCCATGCGACTGACCTGAATATAGGGTCCCGAATTTTTCGGGTCGGCATCGGCACGACGGACCATCTTGCGCGGGCGACTCACTGTTGCGTAGACGCCAACCCCGTTGGCAGCACCGTTGGCGGGAAGCGCGTTCGCCAAGTCTGCAAACGGCGTCGTATATTCAAACGAGGGCAGCGCATCGACGGGAATCTGCATCGCGAACGCGAGCACGTTATACCCTTTACACGTGTCAACGCCGCCACCATCCTGACCGAAACCGTTTGAAGAATTGTTGTCGTTGTCCACGATGCGTGGATCCAGGAGATCGAAGATACCCGCAATATCACCGAAGAACCCGTCCTCGCGTTGCCCCGCGAAGACCACGGCGCCTGAAGGCAAACTGTGAATCGTTTGCCGTGTGTATTTGTCCAGTTCGTTGAACATTGCTGCGCCGGAGAATGCCCGGCCGGTCGAAGGGTCGTTGTAGGCTGGCGTTGTGCGCACCCCGACGTTCGGCGGTGGCGTCAACAGTCCGCTGCCCAGCACCGCCACATTGCCGTTGCTGTTCACGCGCGTTACCGAATAGGTCTGGGTGAAGTTGTGGCGCGCGTCGTCTACGTCAATGATAGACCCCAACTCCGTCCCCAATCCATACGACAGGATCGTGTCCTTGTTCTTCAGGCGCGCGCCACCGTCCGGATTGCTGTTGGAAAACTTAAAATCATAGCGGCGGACATTCTCGCCGGTAGTCGGGTTTGCGATGTGAATGCTGTACAGGGCGTCGTCCGCAAACCGGTCGTAAACCGAGCCCGCGCCCGGTTCGCTAAAAGGCTTGACGTGAATAATGACGTTCAAGACCTTCACGCCGGCGTCGTCGAACTTCGTGCCGACGAACGCGTACACGTCTACAATGTCGGCCAGGGGATCCTGCGCGATGAGCGGCGCTTCGGCATGACCCGATGCATCCGCAGGCCATGGGCCGAGCGCAATAGCGCCAACCATTACTGCTGTTATGATACCTCTGATTGAAGTAGGCATGGGTGGCAATTCTCCTGCGGGTTCGGGTTCTAGCGTTCGTGTGGGAAGCAAAAACCCTAAAAAAGACGCTTCTCGCGAGGCAGGACCGCCTGCCGCCGGTAACCGGACCAGAGCGTACAGCCTATCTACGCTACCAACCTGTGCCATGCGCGTCAATGGGTTTGCGGACACCACGCCGTGTGCCGGTGTACAATCAGTGCGGTGACAATCCAACCCAAGTACAGGAGGGAACTATCATGACGTTTCTCGATATGCTCATTCGCACGATTCGGTTGTGGATTCTTGTGCTTTTTGGCGGGCCCTTTGTGCGCGAGTGACGCGCGCTAGAACCACATCACCAACGGTCAGGTTTCCGGCTCGCCGATGTCTCCGAAAACGTCTTGACCAAGATGTGGGCACCAAAACTGCCCGAAACAGGCTTCATTGCGCGTGTTTCCATGCGCGGCGCCGCTGGAGCATCCCTGTGTTAGAATGCTGCTAACCATCGAGGTGCGCACGAAATGCAGACGCGGCTCTTCCGCATAGGATTGATGTGCATAGCTTCTGCTGCGTCATGCGCGCAAGACACGACTCCAGCAGAACAGACCGTACTTCCCCTGGAAATCACGGCAATTTTTGAGCGTCTCGATAAGCTGGGCGTACCTTCGGTTAAGGAAGCGCGATACGTCTCTCTCGAACTCCAGATATCCGACGGGTTTGGACGCGACAATGAAATGAACGAAAAGGGATGGTTGCTGTCAGAAGATGAGAGAACAGTAACTGTCTGGCTAGACGAACTCTGGCCGGTCACATACAACAAACACGAACCCACCACGATCCCGTCGAGCTGGAAGCCCATCGTTGTTAAATCATTTGATATGGAGGATGCAGACTTTGAGGAGACGCTTGAGGAGCTATCGGAAGCAGCCTCTGATGACAAAGGTATGCCTGAACTCTTTCCCAAAACTGCTACGTGCGTACTGGCAGCCTATGCCGCCTGGCAAAGAGGGCTGAGTTCCTATTGCATGCCCGTCATTGAAGGTGATTGGGTTTACCGGAACGAAGGTGTGCAAGCATACCCAGGCGAAGTGTGGGAAGAATTCGGCTGGCGCTATTTCCTGCATGGCGTGAACTTGCTAAAGTATGCCGATAAACGGGAAGCAATTCCGTACCTGAAACGTTCATTGGAACTCGCGCCTACAGCCGATTTCGGAGAAGACAGGCACGAACTCATTACGCAATTGGAGAAGCGAGTCGGAGAACCAACCTCGGGTCAGAAATTACCTGATGTTCCACCCTATGGTTCTGACGCAATGGCGCGGGTTTACGTCGCGGAGTTGGTAAACTTGCGGTGCCTCCAAAGCGGTCAACCCGGCTCTATCGATCCATACTGGAAAGAATACAGCTACGAAGAAGATCCAAGCCTTCCAACGACAAAACTCCTTAAGCTTGGCATGGACGCGATTCCCGCGCTCATCGACGCGTTGGAAGATGACACGCCAACGCGAACCGTCGAACATTGGCGCGATTTTCACCGCTCTCGAAAAGTATGGCGTGTGTCCGACTTCGCGGTTCGCGTCCTAAGCGACATTAGCCAGAAAAGTTTTGTTTATCACCGAAAGCTGAAACCGGAAGAAAAACAGGCCGTTATTGCAAAGATCAGGGCGTGGTATGCGGAAAGCTCCGGAATGTCCGAGGACGATCGCATGCTCGAGTTGTTTAATTCTCAAAACGAAGAAGAATGGTTTAGAGCAGGTGAGTATTTTCTACAAAAGGGCGATAAGCGCGCAGTCAGCCCATTGCTGAGCAACATACCGAAAGCAAGCCCACGGCGAAAAAGTACTCTTTGCCAACTAGTGGCATATTTCGGAGATCCCTCCGCCAAAGATGTGATACATGAGGTAATGCGGTCCGCAGAGGAACCCAGCGTTCGAATGGGCGCGGCAATCGCCCTGTTCCGGCTTCAGGATTACTCCGGCATACCACTTGCCATTGAATACGTCGCAGCCGAAGAGCGACCGAGAGAACCGGGATTGGGTTTCGACGATAGGCTTCCAGTTTGGTTGCTGATGAGCAGCAAGAAGCCAGAGGCGATGGAGACGCTGAAGCGGGCGTTGATGGAAGGATCCCCGGAACGCGCGGGAAGTTTGCTGAGGTCCATATCCGCTTTAATCCCTGGCTCATTTGTTTCCGGAAACGACTTCCAACTGGAGTCTGCGGCGAGCATCGAGCTTTGTCCTGTTCTAATTGCGGCAATGGATAGGATCGACACAATTCACAATAGGGGCAATCTGCCCCGCTTACGCGTCAAAGACGGAGCCGCTATGGCTTTTGCACTTATGAAGGGCCACGCGAAGGAAATAGCCCCCGGATTCATTGATGGCCGTTTTCTCGAGATCGATCCTGCTGTCTTTGATCAAAAAGAACCTGACGCAGCAAAACGAGACCAACAAATAAGTGCTCTCCAGCGGTGGTATGCAGACAACAAGAACAACCTCGTTTGGAACCAAGAAACAAAGAGGCTTGAAATAAAATAGCCATCTGAATCAAGCCTCACTCGCTCGTATTTCGGTCAACCACTGCATTTCCCTCGCCCCGGTACTTGAGAGTGTCCCAATCTTGTGCGCGGCAGGCTGGCCCGTTACGATAGCGGCCAATCATGAACGCAACGTCCATCCGACAATTTGTTAAGGCAGCCGCCTGCGACGTCCGCACGGACGATCTGTCGCGCCAGTTGTATGCGACGGACGCATCGCTTTACGAGATTGTTCCGGATGCCGTTGCGTTTCCGAAGAATGCGGAGGAGGCCTCGCGGGTAGTGAGCGCGGCGGGCGAGGCGGGCATACCGGTGATTCCGCGCGGCGCGGGGACGGGCCTGTCCGGCGGCGCAATCGGCAAGGGGGTCATCGTAGATTTCTCGCGCTACAACCGCGCGATCGAAGACTTCGATCGAGACCGGCGCACGGTTCGCGTGGGCGCGGGTGTCGTGCTGGATCAGCTCAACGCGTATTTGAAACCCAGTGGACTGTGGTTCGGGCCCGATGTGGCGACCAGCGCACGCGCGACCCTCGGCGGCATGATCGCGAACAACAGCAGCGGCGCGCATGTGCCGGTGTATGGCACGACCGCCGCGCACGTGCGCGCGTTGGAACTGGTGCTTTCCGATGGACGCATCGAAACGATCGGTCCCGGATATGACACCTTGCAAGATTTGCATCGCGCCGTGCACGCGGCCATTGAACAGCACAAAAACGAAATCCGCGAGCGTTTCCCAAATACCTTGAACAAGCGTTGGCCTGGCTACGGCCTCGATCTGTATTTGCGCAGCGAAACCGATCTAACCAAGGTGCTCGCGGGGAGTGAGGGTACGCTCGCGATGATCGCGTCGGCGGAGCTGGGGCTGAATCCCATGCCACAACAGAAGGGCGTATGCCTGGTTTATGTCGATTCCATTCCGGATGCCGCGCACGCAACGCTGGAGATGCTCGATCTAAATCCCGCTGCGATTGAGTTAATCGACGACGTTTTGTGGGAGTCTACGCGCGGGCAGATGGCATTTGCCGCAACGCGCGATCTGCTCGGGCTGAATGTGAACCCGTGCAAAGCAATCTTGATCGTCGAGTTTTTTGAAGACGTCGACGAGCGCATCGAAATACTTTCGCGGCGCAACATCGGCATTCGCAAACTTGTTGTCAAATCACCCCGCGAAATGGAAATGATCTGGAACTTGCGCAAGGCGGGTCTTTCGTTACTCACGGGATGCAAAGGATCCGCCAAGCCCGTGCCCGGCATCGAAGACGTAGCCGTGCCGCCGCAGAAGCTGCCGGAATATGTAAACGGGCTTCTGAAAATCTTCGACAAGCTCGGTCTCGAAGGTTCGTTCTACGGACATGCAGCGTCCGGTTTGCTGCACGTTCGTCCCGTGCTCGATCTGCATCGCGCGGAAGATGTGGCGCGCTATCGCCAAGTGTCTGACGACGTGGCTGCGCTCGTGCGCGAGGTGAAAGGTTCCGTCTCCGCCGAACATGGCGTTGGCATTGGGCATACGGAGTATATGCCTGAACATCTCGGCTCGCAGATCATGGATCTCACGCGCACAATCAAGGCGTTATTCGATCCAAAGAACGTGTTTAACCCCGGCAAGATTATCCCAGGCCCGCAGGACTATCGCATTGAGACCAACCTGCGGCAGGGCGCGAACAAAACAATACCTGTGCCGTTCACGCCCGTGCTGGCATTCGCGGCGAAAGACGAATCGTTCATCGGCAACCTCGAGCAGTGCAACGGCTGCGGCGGTTGCCGAAAAGCGCCGCCCACGATGTGCCCGACGTATGTGGCCACTGGCGACGAGATCATGTCCACACGCGGACGCGCGAACACTATTCGGGCAGCGCTTGAGGGCAGGCTGAACGAAGATCCGCTTTCGTCTGCATCTTTGGAACTGGCACTGAGCAGTTGCCTGTCCTGCAAGGCATGCACTGCCGAGTGTCCATCGAACGTCAACATGGCTTTACTCAAAGCCGAACTACTGCATGCGCGGCAGCGGCGCGATGGGGTGCCGCTTCGCAATCGCCTGATCAGCAGCGTCGATCTGATGGGACGCATGGCAAGTATTGCGCCAGCAATCGCGAATTCGGTTATGAAATTGTCCCCGGTTCGTGCGATGGCCGCGAAGATGTTTGGCTTTACGCCCGAGCGTCCTTTGCCGCCGTACGGCGCGTTTCGTTTCGACACGTGGTTCAAGAAGCATGCGCGCACTGCGCCCATCACGCGTGGGCGCGTGGTGTTGTGGGACGACACCTTTGTGCGCTATCACGAGCCGAACATCGGCGTCGCGGCGGTGACGGTTTTGGAACGCGCGGGGTATGAAGTTGTGCTGGCGACGGGTCGCGCGTGTTGTGGGCGTCCTGCATTCAGCGTTGGCTGTCTCGATGTTGCACGGGCGAACGGCAACCGCAACGTCGCGCTGCTGCGCGAGAGCAATGACCCCATCGTGTTTTTGGAACCGTCGTGCTATTCGATGTTCATTGAAGACTACATCGAACTCGGCGTGCCCGGCGCGCGAGACGTTGCGAAACGCTGTCATCTGTTCGAACAATTTGTGAACGATCTTCTGGAACGCGAATCCGACGCGCTTCAGTTTGCTGATGGGTACACCTGGGTTGCGGTGCATTCGCATTGTCATGCGAAAGCATTGACGAACACGGGTATCGTCAAGAAACTGTGCGAGCGTTTGCCAAACGCTTCCGTGACCATGCTTAACACCGGTTGCTGCGGCATGGCCGGCGCGTTTGGCCAAATGGCCTCGAAATATGAGTTGTCTTTGGCTGTAGCCAAACCCTTGGTGGAACAAATCAACCAACTGACCGCGGGCACGGAGATAGTCGCGTCAGGCACGAGTTGCAGACATCAAATCGATCATCTCACCGCCGCCGCGCCAATCCACATCGCGGAATTGCTTGCGACTGCGCTGGAGCGAACTGCGCAACTGTAGTGAATTAGGCGAGCGACTCACCTGGCCTAATGTTCAGTCGGAGAGCGATTTCAACCGAAAGCCGTGTTACCCGGTAGCGTGCGGCTTTGGTTGCCGGAGCACCCGTCGTGATGCTAGCCAGTAACGGACTGAGAACCCAAAATAAGCCACAGCTATTAGCCCGAAGATACAACAAAAAAACAAATCTATAGACCGAACTTGAGATTCTCGGAGTAACGACCATATCGGCATCAAATGAAAGAACGGAAACATCCCATAGCCTAGCGCAGCCATTTGTAAAGTCAAATAAACCCGCTCATGAAGCGTAAGTGAATCCAGACGAATACGGCGTTTCGACTTGAGCAATTGGATTGCAAGCGCTCCACATGCCGCTGCAACAGCCAAGGCAATCAATGCAAGTTTTAGATCTACAGAAGTCATTTCGTAAGGCGTGATCAAGGCCACAATCCCGAATAGGCACAGAGCGACCGCGCAAAACAAACCCATATACTCCAAACCAAAGAAATTCAGCGAGTGGAACTGTGCCCAGGCTTTTTCATCGAGCTCAAGCATACGTTGCTCAAGAGGTTTGTGGAACGTTTTTCTGTACCGCCTCCGCGCTTTTCCAGGTTTGCCCAGCGACGCGAGCGCAACCGTGCGCGCGGCGACGAGTGTTGCGCCGCTTTCCAGCATGGCATCAACAGTCTGTCGAAAATGTGATTCAACCTCCTGCTGAACCCGCCTGCGCGTATCCGCGTCCATGTCGAGCGTTACGGTTTCGAGCCATGTGTAGGGATTGACCGCAAAGGAGGAGAGCGTTTCTCGCGCGGATGGGTGTTCCCAATGTTCCCCATCACGTTCGACATTTTCGGCGAGTTCCGCATAGTATGCCGCAAGCATTTCGGCGCGGAATTCTTCTTGCCACACATGAGCCACTTCAAAGCTCATCTCGTACACAACATTTCGAAGCACTGCTGCGTAGCGTCCACCGGCAGCCAGCATGGCATGGAGATGGGTCTCGTCGGGGCTGTGGGTACTTTGATACCGAAGTTTGGCGTCGTCGTATGCGCGCAGGGCGGCGTCCCGCGCATTGGGGTCGCCTGGCGTGCTGCTCGCTACCCATGCAAGATGGCGTTCCAGTTCGGCAAGATATACGGCTCTCATGTCCATTTCGTCTACCCCAACCGGCGATCCTGAAGAAGCCTAACCAACCGAGCCGTCCTAATCAACTAAGCCGGGGGGAAAGCGCACTGAAACCAGGGTCGTGGATCCGGGTATACTTACCACTGCGACACTTCTCAACCGGAAACCCAATCGACATGTTTACTCTTCGGTACTTTAGTCTCGGGCTCTTACTATCTGTAGTATTTTCGGCAGCGGCTCTTGGCCAGGGCCTGCTTACCGCCGAGCCGGATCAGATCCGCTTTTCAAAGATGGAAGACGCGTTCGCAATCGAGGTCTTCCTCGATGGAAAGCCCGTGGCTTCGAAAGCGCTCAAGGGCGCGCGCGTTGTTATTGGCAACCGTAACTACACCCATCAGTTTGAACTCGCACTCAGCAAGTCAGGCGACGCGACAGTCACAATCAAACCGGACCCTGCTGAAGCACAGGTGGGAACCTACAGCCTCGTCATCTCGACGAAGCACGGCGATGCCCTCGTGGCGATTGACATGCCGCTCGATCAAATGCCCGACACCCTGGAGAACCGCGCGAAAGAAAAAGGTGTAACCGTCGAGGAGATGAAAGCCGAACTCGGCCTTTCGCAGGAATCGCAGCGGGAAACTATCGCCGTCCGGTTGCCGCAGTTTCAGTACGAAGGCTCAACATTCACCCTGCGCGTTCCAACAACACCGGGACGCGTATTCACCTGGAAAGTGAATGGAACTGTTGTCGAACAGGGATTGGACAAAAACACGCTGTCGCAGGTGCTCGATACGCTTGGCGACTCCCGCATCGACATGGAAGCGCGGCAAGGCAATGTCGTTGTTGCGCAATGGAGCGGCATCCTTAAAGTCGTCGCCTACCCCGACATGATGTGGCAGGTGCGCGCAAAGGAAACGTTTGAGTTACAGGCACCGCGCGGATACAACGTGCACCAGTGGAAACTGGATGGGCGCGACGCCGGTCGCGATGAGGTGTACAAGCACACGTTCAAGGAACCCGGCGAACATATCATCGAGTGCATTGCAAGCGATCCAATCATTGGTAATCCGGGCGAGTACCGCCGCTTTATCTGGAAAACGCGCGTATTGGCGGCGAAGAAACGATAAATATTCTTGTCCGTGCCGCATGGAAATCACACTTAGCCCGATGGGAATCATCAGCGGGCCTGCGGACTCGCGATGACGTTCCTAACTGTCCGCGCGGCATGTCCCGCGGTGAGTCGTGATTAGTGGTGCGAGAAGCAGCGCTCCAGCGTGAACAACATGGCAACATTCGAATCGTTGCACGCGGCGATGACGTCGTGATCATTGACGCTGCCGCCCGGTTGCACAAAAGCGGTAATGCCGGCCCCGATAGCCGCATTGACCGCGTCGCGAAACGGAAAGAAACCGTCTGACGCAAGCACCGCGCCTTCGAGCGTTTCGTCACCTTTGTATTTGGCCTTCGCCTTGGCGATGGCCTGTTCGACGGCCCCAACGCGATCCTGTTCTCCCGTGCCCACTGCTAGCGTCTGGCCATTCCGCGCGATGACACATCCATTCGACCGCACGTGAATGTTCACATACCACGCAAACAGGAGATCGTCCAACTCCCGTTGCGTCGCCGCGCGCGCGACTTCAACACGGCCCACGCTCTTGTGCTCCGCGTGCGCGTTCACCAGGTCCGCCGTGGTGCGCACGCGGGATAGATACGGCGCGGCAAGCACCATGCTGCCGTCGTCGAAGATCTTCGCTTCCAAGACGTCCGTCGCATCGCCAACGTATTTTGGCAATGAATCGAACGGCGGCAACTGGATAACGCGGATTTCCTTGTTACGACGAAACACTTCAAAATTGTTCAGCGTCGCCAAGGCGTCCGCGTCAAACGCCGGAGCGGCAACACCTTCGACGATCGTTTGCATAATTGCTGTTGCCGTGGCGTTGTCCACCGTGCGGTTAAACACGACAACGCTGCCGAATGCCGCCTGCGCGTCGGCGTCGCGCGCCCGCTCATAAACGGTCACCAACGGCATGTCGCCCACCTGCATGGCGACGCCGCTCGGGTTGCAATGTTTCATCACGGCGCAGGCGGGGCGGTCGATATACTTCAGAATTCCGACCGCGTGGTGCATGTCCTCGATGTTCGTCTGGGAAAGACCGCTTTTACCGGTCTTCAGGATGTTGTAGGCACCGAGAACCAGCTTGCGGCCGTCTTTCGGCTTGTAGAACGCGGCAGGCTGGTGCGGGTTCGTGCCGTAGCGCAGATCCTCGACCTTTTCATAGCCCCTGCCCAAAAAGTCAAACGCATCCGGAAAACTCCCCTCGGTGCGCGTCTTGTACATATCCTTTAAGGAATCGCTGCTCATGGAGGCCCCTCTCGGCTGATTGGTGTGGGTACAACGGGGAAGGGTGCCAAACCTGGACCGTCAGGTCAACACCTGAGTGGGTGAAAACTGCCCCTCAGATCGACATCGCGGGTCTCTTGACCTCCTTTCGAGCCCGGTGTAGGATGACGCGCTGGCCAAATGGGCTGTCCGGCAAGTAGCGATAGAATTGTCTGGGCGTTAGTGTCACAAGTGATAATTACCTATCGGTAGGTCTGTGCGTTCCGCGCCTTGCGCGTGGGGTCGCGGAAGGAGTTGGAGGCGCTATGAGAGATATTCGGCGTGTGGCGGTTCTGGGCTCGGGCGTGATGGGGGGCGCGATCGCAGCGCACCTTGCGAACTGCGGAATACCGAGCGTCATGCTCGACATCGTGCCGCCCAATCTTGACGACAAAGACAAGGCCAATCCCAAAAAACGCAATTCGTTTGCAGACGCCAGCAAGGCAAACCTGCTGAAGGCGAAACCTTCGCCGATTTATTCGAAGAGCGTGCTCGACCTGATCGAAACCGGAAACTTCGAAGACGACATGCACCGCATCGCCGAGTGCGTCTGGATGATGACCTTTCGCTGCTGAAAGACTGCGACTGGATCATCGAAGTGGTCAAAGAAGACCTTGCCGTCAAGAAGAAGGTTTTCGAGTTGGTTAAGAAACACCGCAAGCCGGGGACGATCACGACGACCAACACGAGCGGCATTCCCATTGCTTCGATGCTTGATGTGATGGACGACGATCTCAAGCGCAACTTTCTCGGCACGCATTTCTTCAATCCGCCGCGCTACCTCAAGTTGCTGGAGATCATACCGCACCCGGGGACTGACCCCGCGGTAGTCAGCTTCATGGCAGACTTCATGGAAAACGTGCTGGGCAAGGGTGTCGTGCACGCGAAGGACACACCAAACTTCGTTGCGAACCGCATCTTGACCTTCGGCTCCCAGTTCATCATGCACGAGATGACGAAAGACGGACTTTCGATTGAAGAGATCGACGCCGTTACCGGTCCCGCGGTTGGGCATGCTTCTTCCGCGACGTTCCGCACTTTTGACCTTGTTGGACTTGACACGTATCTGCATGTGCTTGGCAACGTGGCCAACAATTGCCCGAATGACGAGCGCCTTGACGTGATGGTTGCGCCGGAGTGGTTCAAGAAAATGGTGGAGAAGGGCCTCCACGGCACAAAGACCGGCGCTGGCTTCTATAAAGCCACGAACGAACGCGATGAGAAGGGCAAACGCGTCATTCTTACGCTCGATCTTGACACGCTGGAATATCGCGCGCCGATTAAACCGCGATTTGAATGCACCGGAGCAGTGCGCAATGCGGAGACGATTGAAGAGAAAATCACCATCATGCACACCGGCTCCGACAAGGGGTCGGTGTTCGCGTGGAAGTTGTTTGCGAATACGGCCATTTACGCGGCAAATCGCATCCCTGAAATCGCCAACGACATTGTAAATATCGACAATGCCGTGAAGTGGGGATTCGCCTGGGAAATCGGCATTTTCGAGTCGTGGGACGTGCTTGGGTTTGACGACGTATGCGCGCGCATGGAGAAAGAGGGATTAAAGCTGCCGCCGATTGCGGTGGCGATGAAGGCAGCCGGCGCGAAGTCGTTCTATAAAGAGGAGAAAGGCAAGCGCCTTTACTTTGACCTCGCGACAAAGGCGTACAAGCCGGTTTCACAGAATCCAAACGTCGTGACATTGAATAGCGTGAAGGCGTCTGGCGGCGTGGTGAAGCGAAACGACAGCGCGACACTCATCGATCTCGGCGACGGCATTCTCTGTGCCGAGTTCCACACAAAGATGAACGCCATCGATACCGATCTTGGAATGATCCTTCACGAAGGCGTGACCTTGCTGAACGAAGGCAAATTCGAGGGCATGGTCGTTGGCAATCAAGGTCCGCACTTCTGCGCTGGCGCGAACATCTTCGTTGTGCTTGGCGAGGCGATGCAGGAAAATTGGAAAGCAATCGACGAAGCGGTGAACGCTTTTCAGCAGATTAACCAGTCCATGCGCTTCTGCCGGAAACCAATCGTAGCGGCGCCGCACCACTACACACTCGGCGGCGGAACGGAAATCTGCCAACATACTGCAAAATGCGTCATCGCCGGTGAGACCTATGGCGGACTGGTGGAAGTTGGTGTTGGTCTCGTGCCTGGCGGCGGCGGATGCAAAGAGATGTTGCGCCGAGCAATGGCGTTTCTGCCGGATGGTGTGCAAGACACGGATCCGCTGCCCTACGTGCGGCGCGCGTTTGAGAACATTGCGACAGCGAAAGTCAGCACGAGCGGCGGCGAATACGTCGACCTCGGCTATCTGACGAATGATAATCCAATCGTCGCAAGCCTTGACCAACAAGTAAAACGCGCGAAAGATGTTTGCCTCGGGCTCAACAAGGCCGGATATGTGCCGCCACGGCCTGCGTCGTTGGTCGCCTTTGGCGAACCCATGCGCGCGGCGTTCCGCGTTGCGCTCTATGGTTTCCAGCTTGGCGGTTACGCGTCCGAACACGACGTGTTCATCTCTGAAAAGATTGCACACATCCTCACCGGCGGCGAGCGGGCTCCCGGGACGAAAATCACCGAGCAGGATGTTCTCGATCTTGAGCGTGAAGCGTTTCTCAGCCTCGTCGGCACGGAGAAAACGCAGCAAAGAATTCAGGCAATGTTGACGACGGGCAAACCGTTGAGAAACTAATACGCTTTCCATTGAAACCCTAAAGCAAGATTGCACAAAGCCTCGTAAGAAATCGGAGGATGAAGCGAATGAACAATGTATACGTAGTTTCCGGCGCGCGAACGGCGATTGGCAAAGCCAATCGCGGAACGTTGGTCAATTACCGTCCTGATGACATGGCGGCTGAGGTCATGAAGGCTGCCGTCGATCGTGCGGGAATCAAGCCGGAGCAGGTGCAGGATATCGTGCTTGGTTGCGCAATTCCCGAACAGTCGCAAGGCATGAACATGGCGCGCATCGCGGCGCTTCGCGCGGGCATGCCGGACACCGTCAGCGCGTTGACGATTAATCGCTTCTGTTCGTCTGGTCTTGAAGCGATGGTTATTGCCGCGGCGAAGATCAGCAGTGGTCTTTTCGATATCGCTATCGGCGGCGGAGCGGAGAGCATGAGCATGGTGCACGGCCCCGGTGCGCGCCCCGCGCCGAATCCTTGGCTTACGAAGAACCTTCCCGAGACTTATATCGCCATGGGCAACGCGGGTGACAACGTCGCGCGCGACTTCAAATTTTCGCGTCAGGAATTGGACGAGTGGGCGCTTGGCAGCAACCAGAAAGCCGTCGCGGCGATAGACCTCGGTAAATTCAAAGATCAGATCGTGCCGTTGCAAGTGCCGCTAAATGGCAATGGCAAGACCATCACCTTCGATACCGATGAGGGCCCGCGCCGCGAGACGACGCTGGAAGGGTTGCTTGCGCTGAAACCCGCGTTCGCGGCATCGCCCGCGAACGGTTTCCACACGGCGGGCAATTCGAGCCAGATGAGCGACGGTGCTGCGGCCTGTGTGCTGATGAGCGAGAAGGGCATGAAAGACACGGGCGCGAAGCCACTTGCAAAACTGATTGGCTACAACGTTGCCGCCGGTTCACCGAAGTACCTCGGGCCTGCGCAACTCATCGCCATACCCAAGGCAGTTGAAATCGCAGGCATCAAACTCAGTGATGTCGGTCTGTTCGAAGTGAACGAAGCATTCTCATCCGTGGCGCTGCTGGTCATTCGCGAACTGAAGCTTGACCCGAAGAAGGTCAATGTCAACGGCGGCGCCATCGCATTGGGCCATCCGCTCGGGTGCAGCGGCGCAAAGCTCTCTGTGCAGATCATCGACGAAATGCGCAAGCGCGGCGAGAAATACGGCGTCGTCACGATGTGCATCGGCGGCGGTATGGGCGCTGCGGGTGTGTTCGAGTTGTGTGAGTAGTGGCTTAATGGAAAAAAAAGACAGCCACCGCAGCGCGAGTAGCGCGTGGTGGCTGTCCCTTTTTCGACGGTGTTTTTTTTAACTCCGCTGCGCGATTGGCGTGACTTTATGCGGGGCGCGGCCAACGTATTTGCTTAGCGGACGGTAGATGCGGTTGTTATTCGCCTGTTCAATAAAGTGCGCGCTCCAACCGGTAACGCGCGAGGCTACGAACAACGGCGTGTATAAATCGAGTGGAAGTCCCAGCAGGTAATAGGTCAGGCCGCAAGGGTAGTCAACGTTCGGATAGATTTTCTTGTCGTTGACCATCGGTTCCTTGATTGCGTCGTAGATTTCCATCCACACATTCTGATTCTTCTGCGCGGCAAGCTTTCGCAACTCGACTTCCAGAATCTGGGCGCGGTGGTCGCCGTTTTTGTATACACGGTGGCCGAAGCCCATGACTTTCTTTTTGTTTGCGAGCGCGTCTTTGATCCACGCGCGCGCTTCATCGGCGGTTTTGAACTGTACAAGCATTTCCATCGCCGCTTCGTTGGCCCCGCCGTGCAGCGGTCCCTTCAGCGCGCCAATGGCGCCGGCAATCGCGGAAACGAGATCGGACATTGTCGAACAGATGACGCGCGCGGTAAATGTGCTGGCGTTGAACTCGTGCTCAGCATAGAGGATGAGCGTGAGATCCAGAAGCTTAGCGGAAAGCTCATCGGGCACCTGCCCTTGCGACTGATACAAGATCTGCGCCGCGTGGGATAGACCCGGCTTCGCAGCGACGGGCTCCTGACCGTTCAATAGCCGGAAGCGGGCAGCAATGATGCCGCCGATTTGCGCGGTGAGCCAGATTGCCCGGCGCTTGTAGTCTGCAGGATCCGTGACAGGATCGAAGTGGCCGGTCATGGAGACCATACTGCGCAGGACGTCCATCATGGGCACGCCCTTGGGGATCAATCGAAGCGCGTCTACAACCTGAGACGGAAGCGGTCGAAACGAGTCGAGTTCCTTGGTAAATGCCGCGAGCTGAGCGGCGTTGGGCAGGTCGTCATTCAACAACAGATAGGCGACCTCTTCAAAGGTCGCGTTCTCCGCCAGTTCCTCTATGGGGTACCCGCGGTAGAGCAACACGCCCTGATCGACGCATGCGACCGAAGTATCTCCGGCGATCACGCCTTCGAGACCCGGCTTGTAATTATTATTGTTCTCTGACATCGGTTTTACCTCCTCGTATGGGCACACATGCGCGCGTTATCTGGGGCGATACTTCAACAACTCATATAATTCTTCGCGCGTCTGCATTTGAGACAACAGGTTTTCCTGCGTACGTTCTTCGCGAAGTTCAAGTAATGCTTCGTCCATCGCCTTCATGGCGACGCGTTGCAGCGTTACCGGGAAAATGACCAGGCTATATCCCAGTTCGCCGAACTGCTCAATGGTAAGGTACGGCGTCTTGCCGAATTCGGTCATGTTCGCAAGCAGGATCGTATCCACATCATCGGCAAAACGACGCAACTCTTCTTCATTCTGCAGCGCCTCGGGAAAAATGGCGTCCGCTCCCGCTTCCAGGTAGGCGTGCGCCCTCGTCACCGCGTCATCGTATCCCGTGACGCCCCGCGCATCCGTCCGGGCAATTAGTAGAAAGTCTTTGTTATTTTTTGCTTCGCACGCCGCCGCGATTTTCTCGCAGAACTCCTCCTGGCTCACGAGCGACTTGCCGTCAAGATGACCGCATCGCTTTGGAAATTCCTGGTCTTCGAGGTGAATGCCGCTTACTCCCGCGGATTCCAACACCCGGACGGTGCGGTATGTGTTCTCAGGTCCGCCGTATCCAGTGTCGGCATCCGCGATTATCGGCAGTGTTGTGGCGCGCGCAATGTTCGAGCAGTGCGTGGCCGACTCGGAGAGCGTCATTAAACCGATATCAGGCACGCCTCCCACGGAATTGGCAAGCACCCCGCCAGAGACATAGATTGCCTCGAAGCCGCGCTGCTCGATGAGCCGCGCGCTCAACGCATTGATGGCACCCGGCAATGCGACGACGTGATCCTCCAGCGCCGTCCGAAGACGGTCAGACCGTTCCCAGGATGAGGGAGGTAGAGGAGCCTTCCACATACGAATATTGCGCCTTTTGTCTCAACCGACTGCGATGCATATCAGCCCTGACGCACCGCTCCACCGGACAGGGTGGCATCGAGGAAGGCACGGTGTCAACTGTAGAAGACTTGAACAAGCACCGCGAACGGGGAGAAGGTCAGACGTGCCCACCTGCCAGGTCGTTGCACTTGAGGTAATACGCCAGCTCGGCGAGACCGACGGAAATGTGTTCGTGCCGCACAAATACGCCAGCCGGCACAACGAGGCTGGTCGGCGCGAAATTCCAGATTGCACGGACGCCCGACGCGACCAGCCGGTCAGCCAAGGGTTGCGCGGCTTCTGCCGGCACGGTGAGCACGGCGGTACGCACATTGCGCTGGGCGATAATCTCTTCCATGCGGTCTATGTGCTCGACGGGAATGCCACGCAGCAATTCCCCGACGCGCCCGTGGTCGGCATCAAAGAGTGCAACCACGTCCAGACCGTATTTGCCGAATCCCGCGTATGAGGCGATGGCGCCCCCGAGCCGTCCCGCACCGACTATCACGGCTGCGTAGTGCTCGTTGAAGCCAAGCGTCTCGCGAATTGCATCCATCAGACCCGTCGTGCTGAACCCAACCCGCGGCCTGCCGCGCACGCCAATCGCCGCGAGGTCTTTGCGCACAAGGGTATCGTCCATGGAAAGAAGTTCGGCGATCTGCGCACTGGAAACGTAGCCGCTGGCGTGCGTTTCAATCTGTTCAGCTACCAGGTGGTAATAGTGCATCAACCGCTCGACGATAAGTTGGTTGAGCGCGGGCGGTTGCTGGTTTTTCGGCATGCAAGACCCTCCCCTTCGCGCCCATAGTATCAGCTTGGGCCAGAGAATTGAATGGGTAATTCACACTCCGTAGTAGCATCTATTGTGGAACTGGTCTATGCTACTACCGGGGATAGTGGTACGCAGTCTAAGCGTCCCTGAATCGAGAGGTTCCCAGTTCCGTGGGCTGGCGCGTTCGCGCGAAGGAAACAGCACGTGACGGATCTGCATACTAGCGCAGAAACATCGAGATCGAGGGTTTCGTCGCCGCTGCTGACGCGGCCCGTCCGCGCGGTTGTCGTCTCCATTTGCTATGCCATTTTGTTCTACGGCTTTGACCAGATTGCCGTGCACAGCCAAAGCGGGAATGCAGTTGGCGTTTCTCATTGGTATGCGCCAGCAGGACTGAGCATTGCGGTATTGCTTCGTTTTGGTATTGGGTATGCCCCAGTCTATTTTCTACTTTGCCTCATCAGTAACGCGTACGTATGGCGGGATTTCCATCCGTCTGGATTAGCATCCGATGTCGCGCTGGCCAGCGCGCCCGTCTTGATCTATACCGTCACAGCATGGCTGCTACGCCGACAAATTCGCCTGGATCACGAGCTGCGCAAACTTCGTAGTGTGGTGATTTTCATATCGGCGATGATTACCGCTTCCGCGGTCGTTGCGATCACCCATGCGTCGCTTCAGTATGCATTCGGCTCGGTGCCTTGGATTGGACTTTCAGGGTACATATTAGATTTCTGGATTGGCGATATTATCGCCCATCTGTCTGTCGCCCCAATTCTATTGACCATATGCTTTCCTTGGGCGTCCAACGTCATCATCTTCTTTCGGCAGGGCGATGCAGGGCGGCGAATAGGCCCGGTTCTGCGGCGATTGCTTCCCCGCGTCGCGACGACACTCGTGTGGTTCGGGTTTCTTGCGACCATCATCTATTTCTCTTTCGCGCGCCAGGCCCCGGAAGTCAACCCTGCCCTATATCCGTGTTTTGTGCCCCTTATTCTCGCGGCCTTCTGGCGCGGCATTAAGGGCGCGGCCACAGGCGTGTTCTTCGTATGTGCGGGGACGAGTCTCTTTGCAACGGCGGTATACGCGCATCACGGGCCGGACGAAATACAGTTGTTTCTGATTGCGCTCTCGCTCACTTCGCTCTTGCTTGGTGCAGCAATGACAGAGAGCCGACGTAGCGCGCAAGACCTTGCCGCAGTGCATGATTTCTATCGCCAGGCTATCACCGCGGCGCGCGGCGTGCCCTACGTGCGCGACTATCAAAACGATACCTTCGCCTACATTGGTGAAGGTATCGAGCGCGTGACCGGATTCACCGCTGCCGAATTCACGCCAGATTTGTGGGAGGTGCGCAGCCGAGTCACGCAAATGCACGGTGAAGCCGAAGACATGCAGATTCAGGAAGCGATTCGACGCACCCGTGCCGGCGAGTTCAAGACTTGGTCCAGCGAAGGCAGGTTCCTTGCTCGCGACGGATCGACGCGTTGGGTGCTTGACGCTTCGGTGGAAATACTCGGATCTGATGGCCTTCCGGTACGTTCCATCGGCCTGATTCAAGATATCTCCGTGTACAAGCAAACCGAGCTCGCGCTGCGCGAAAGCGAGCAGCAGCGGGCACTTATCCTCAGTGCGCTGCCAGTCTGTTTCTATACCGGCCAAATTGAAGAGACGTTCAACGTAACCTGGATCAGTGAAAGCGTCGAGTCGCTGACGGGATATCCGGCTGCGGAGTTTCTGGGACAATCGACACTATGGTTCGACCGCATCCATGAAGAAGATAGCGAAGACGTCGCGCGCAAATTCGGAAAACTGCTCTCAACCGGTATAGCAGCGGCAGAGTACCGTTGGCTGCGTAAGGACGGTACCTATCGATGGTTCTGGAACCAAGTGGTGGTAACCCTTGCGGAGACCGGGCGATTTACGCAAGTTGTCGGCATCTGGTTGGATATCACCGAACGCAAACGCGCGGAGGAAGTCCTTCAGAAGAGTCGCGCAGTGCTTTACTCGTTTGTAGAACACACGCCAGCCGCGGTGGCAATGCTTGATCGCGATCTTTGCTACATCGCCGTGAGCCGGCGTTGGTTGCTCGATTATCGATTGGGCAAGGACGACATCATCGGCAAGTGCCACTACGATGTCTTTCCAGAGATTCGAAAGAACCAGGATTGGCTTGATATCCATCAGCGCGCATTGGGCGGATCTATTGAAAGGCGAGACGAAGACTATTTCGCGCGGGAAGACGGCAACGACGATTGGTTGCGTTGGGAAGTCAGGCCCTGGTATGCGGAGGACGATACTATCGGCGGCATCATGATGTTCACCGAGGTGATCACGGAACGCAAACGCGCGGAAGTCGCGCTGCGCGAAAGTCAGGATCGGTTGGATCTCGCCCTGAGCGGCGCTGACCTTGGCCTATGGGACCTCGATATACCAGCGGGAAAACTCGAAGTAAGTGAGCGCTGGGCGCAAATCTTTGGCTTTACACTGCAGGATGTCCCGCGCGAAGCCGCGGAATGGTACGCGCGCGCGCACGACGACGACAAGGACCCGTCCGTCAATCACTTCTGGAGCCACATCGCCGGCGAAATACCGATGCTCGATATCGAAGTGCGTTTTCGCTCCCGGACCAACGAATGGGTCTGGGTGCATTTGCGCGGCAAGATTGGCGAGCGCGATAGCGACGGAGTACCGATAAGAATAGCAGGCACCTTGCTCGACATTTCCGCCCGCAAGGCGGCAGAAAGCGACAGGCAAGCGCTCGAAGCGCAAATGCAACATACGCAGAAACTGGAGAGCCTCGGCGTGCTTGCGGGTGGCATTGCGCATGACTTCAACAATCTGCTGGTGGGAATCCTCGGAAATGCCGACCTCGCATTGATGGACCTGCCCCCAGGGTCGCCGGTGCGCGAGAGCCTGGAAGATATCGTTGTATCCGCGCAGCGCGCGGCGGAACTCTGCAAGCAGATGCTAGCGTATTCGGGTCGCGGCCGATTCGTTGTAGCGCCAGTATCGATGAATGAACTTATTCGCGAGATGAACAATCTACTTGCCGTAAGCATTTCAAAACGCGTTACGATGAAGTTTGAACCCATGCCGAACATCCCGCTTGTGCATGCGGATGCGACACAGATCCGACAGATCGTCATGAACCTGCTAACGAACGCGTCAGAAGCCATAGGCGATGCCGAAGGCGAAATTCACATTTCAACTTCTGTCATAACGTGGACGCGCGCCGAGGTCAAAGGCACCTTGGTTGGGTGCGAGCTCGAGCCTGGCATTCCTTACGTCTGCATGAGAATAGCCGATACTGGTGTCGGCATGAACGACGCAACGTTGGCCCGTGTTTTCGATCCGTTTTTCACCACCAAGTTTACCGGACGCGGCCTTGGCATGGCAGCGGTACTGGGAATCGTCCGTGGACACGATGGGGCAATTCGGGTCGAGAGCGAGCCAGGCGTGGGCACGACCTTTGAAGTGTTGTTGCCCGCGCTCCAAGCCAAAGTTGAAGCACCTGCGCCGGAGGCCCCCAAGCCTTCGGAAGTGCACGGGAGCGGCCTCGTTCTCGTCGTAGACGACGAGCAGCCGGTGCTGGACATTGCGAGCGCGATGCTGCACCGTCGCGGGTTCTCCGTCATCACCGCCCATGACGGCCGCGAAGCGCTGCAAGTATTCGAGTCGCGGAAAGACGAAGTCATTCTTGCCATTGTCGATCTCACGATGCCGCGCATGAGCGGCGGAGACCTGCTGATGGAGTTACAGAGACTCAAACCAGGTCTGCGTGTCGTGTTGTCAAGCGGATACAATGAGCAGGAAGCGGTGGCGCAAACTCACGGCGAAAAAATGGCCGAATTCATCCAAAAGCCATATAGAGCCATCGATTTCTATGCGATGTTGCAACGCGTGCTCGAAAAGGAATCGAAAATCACCTGAGCCAATATGTGCGCTACGCGACGGGCTTGTCTTTTCGCTTGTAGTCTTCGAACTGCGTTTGTTCACCAAACGTTTTCGTGTGATCCAAAAACGCCGCGATTGCGCTCGGATCCATCTGCTGAAAAGTCTTCGCAATCGTGAGATTGCGCTGGAAGGTGTCGAATGAATCCATGCCGGATATAACAACGGAAACAGGCATGCTCATCGCGAATCGCAGCGCGTCTTCAGGGCTAATCGCCGCCGTGCGCAATACCCCGCCGCCCGCGAGCGTCTTCATTGCGATAATGCCGAGGTCGTACTCTTGCGCTTTTGGGATTACGTTCTTCATGAAACTTTTTCGGTGCGCATCGAGACAGTTC
>CALEZK010000674.1 GCA_937928585.1 uncultured bacterium
CTCCCTATTTGTACGCGAACCGTGAACGATTCAAAATGGGAAGCTTTTCATACGCCGTACTTATAGACTCCAGAGTTCTGCCTGCCGAGCAATATGGTATTACATGTACCAACGGACGGGGTAAGTCGTTAATTCGGGTTCTATTTGGAACGAGTCTGGCTGGGCTGATCGACACCTCGATCAAGCCTTATCCAATCATCGACCCCAATTCAGAAACCCTTTTTCAAGGAAGGTATATTATGCGATATTTTGAGAATTGGTGGGAAGAACGCGATCGGTTTGATTAACGATAGAAAGAAACGTGAATTGAGAAGTTGATGTGGGGCGGCGAAACCCTGGTGCTCGACGCTTCATCATCACTACCTTTATCCGTCGCGACGCTGGAAGCCAGCAAGCGTGGTGAAGGGATCCCGAGAAACCCGACGACAACAGTACTTGAACGGATAAAAGGGGAACCGCGATGCGCGTTTTGGTCTTGGGCGGCACTGGCTTAATCAGCACCGCCATCGTCGAATGGTTGATCGCAAAAAAACACACGCCGGTATTGTTCAATCGCGGCATCTCCCCGCACCGATTCGATTACGATCTCGAGCAAATCAACGGCGACCGGACCGATTTTCGCGCGTTTGCCGCAGCCATGAAACACCAGCACTTCGACGCCGTGATCGACATGATCACCTTTGACGCCAAGACCGCCGCGCACAATGCGCGTGTGTTCCAAGGCCACGTCGAGCACTTCATCTTTTGCAGCACCGTATGCGTTTACGGTGGGCCGCTTTCGCAAATTCCCGCGCTCGAATCAGAACCGCATCGCCCCGTTTCCGATTATGGCCGCAACAAGAGCAAGGCCGAATCCGCATATTTGTCCGCCTACCGCGAAAAGAATTTCCCGGTAACAATCATGCGCCCGGCGCATTGCTATGGCCCCGGCGCGGCCCTGCTCGACATTTGGGGCTACAATCCTTCGCTCATCGCGCGCATTCGCGCGGGCAAGCCCATCCTCGTGCAGGGCGATGGCAATGGCCTGTGGCAACCAGGATACATTGGTGACATGGCGAAGGGCTTCGTCGGCGCACTGGGGCGCAGCACAACATTCGGCAAGGCTTATAACATCGTCGGCGACGAGGTGATGACCTGGCGCGCCTTTATCGAGCGGATGGCAAAGGCGATACGATGCACGGCCAACGTCGTGCCCCTGACCACGGACCAAATCGTCGCGGGTTCTCCGGCCGGCTCGACGGACATGCTTTCGGAAATCTTCCAGTATCACGCCGCCTACTCGAACGAAGCGCTGAAGCGTGACGTGCCCGATTACAACAACCTCCTCTCCTGGGAGGAAGGCGTTCGCCGTACCGTCGCCTGGATGGATGCCGAGGCCATACACGCTAAACCGGGCCTCTACCCTTGGGTGGACGCATTGGCGCGGTCGTCATCCCGGTTTAGTCGTGATTTGACTTCACTGCGGCGAAAATCGGGTTGGCGCGGCCAACCATCGACCCGACGCCCTCGTAAATAGTTGCTCTAGCTGGAGTTATCCTTTACTTCTTGCCCCAACGCCCCGCTTCCAATATAATGGCAAGGTGAAGTGCCGTGCATCGGCGCGGCCGGAGTCGAACAGCAGAGCCATGCCTCTGTAAATGCGAGGGCTGTCATGTATCGGATCGATGCTGAGAAATCGGTGCACTTTTGCGATGGGATGTCCCGGCGCGATTTTTTGCACGCAGGCGCGCTCGCAACAATGGGGCTCACGCTACCGGGTTTCATGGGCTTACGGGCCGCGGGCGCAGTCGACCCTAAGAAAGATGTGAACTGCATCTTCCTCTTTCTGGTCGGCGGCCCCAGCCAGCTCGACACTTTCGATATGAAACCGGACGCACCAGCGGAAATCCGCGGACCCTACAAACCGATCCGCACGAACAATCCCGACATTCAGATATCCGAAATCTTCCCCACCCTCGCAAAACACGCAGACAAGTTTTCCATTGTTCGCACGCTGCACCACAAGGCCGCGGGCGTGCACGATACCGGCCACCAGATGATGCAGACCGGCCGTCTCTTTCAGAATGGCATGGAACATCCGCATGCGGGGTGCGTCCTCGGCTACCTGAAAGGTGGACGCAACGGCATGCCTGCGCACGTGCTCATGCCGCGGCCCATCGGCCCGACCGGTGGAAATATGCCGCACGGGCAGAACGCGGGCTTTCTCGGCAAGTCGCACGATCCATTTATCCTGAACGCGGAACCCGACCGCGCGGATTTTGAAGTGCCCGACCTGTTGCCTCCGGATTACATTTCCGCTTCGCGCATTGAACGCCGCAAGAACCTTCGCGAAATCGTCGATCAATCCGTTAAGCAGCTCGAAGCGAATCCCGACGCGCGCCTGCTGGACGAAAATTTCCAACAGGCCTACACGCTCATGTCATCCACCACCGCGCGAGAGGCCTTCGACCTCACGAAGGAAGACGACGTGCTGCGCGACGCCTACGGCCGCAACAAGTTTGGACAAAGCTGCCTGCTGGCGCGCCGTTTGATCGAGCGTGGCGTGCGTTTCTGCACGGTAAATA
>CALEZK010000675.1 GCA_937928585.1 uncultured bacterium
ACCTTATTCAGGGCGACAAATCCGGCACATCAATTACCTATCGCCTGAACGTGTCGGTTCTGGAAGAGGCCTTACTTGGATTGATGAACGCATTCCGAATTGAAACCGGGGAGATCGGAAATGGCGACGGAACCGCATAGACTGGCAATAAAACGTTTTTTGATGCTAACCGCTGTATTCGTGCTGCCCATGCTCATGCTATCGGCGTACGCATGGACCCTGCTGCCAGAAGGCGCGCGCATACCTACGCACTGGAATGTGAAGGGCGAGGTCGATCAATACAGTTCGAAAACTTTTGGCCTTTTCTTCCTTCCCGCCCTCGTCACGTTGCTTGTTCCGGGGCTCGCAGTTCTGGTTCGTCTTGATCCTCGACGCAAACACGTCGAACAGTCTGGAAAATTTCTCTTTATCGTTTCGATCGGATTGCTGACCATGATGGCGGCCATTCACGCAGCAACCATCTTGATTAGCCTGGGCTACCAGCTTCCGATGGATCGAATTGTGGGTTCCTGTGTTGGCGCGTTGTTTCTATTGCTGGGAAACTTTCTGGGAAAAGTCAGAAGCAATTTCTTCATGGGCGTTCGCACGCCGTGGACCTTATCCAGTGAACTTTCCTGGAACAAGACCCATCGGCTTGCGGGAAAGCTCTTCGTCGCAATCGGACTTTTGAGCCTGATCCTGACATGGACGCAGAGCGGTGTCGTTGCCGTGGGCGTCCTTTTGGTCAGCGTGGTGCTGGTCACACTTGTTTGCGTAATTTACTCCTATTTCGTATGGAAACAGGATGCAGCCACGCGTGTAGGCTGACCGTTTCGCGCGAATATTCCCACCTATCGTTACAACTCTCGTCTGAAGCTTTTTCTGTAACGCTCCCCGGGGCGCATGGGTACAGTGAGTAGATGTTGGGTTCCCAAAGTATTTGCCGCGGGCAGGGCGTGTGGAGAATCACTAGCCGGAGGACTGCGCGTTTTGTGCCTGCCCGTGGCGTTTTTGCGACGCGATACGCTTCGCACTGAACCGCCGGGCGACCGTAATTGCTTCCCGGCGGTGCGCCACACGGAAGGAGCACGCCGCAAGCGTGCGGAAGACATGGCTGACACCGTAAAGGCGGGCACCTTTTGCCCGGCCTTCGGCGGATTTGTGCGCAAGGCGCGTTGCGCCGCGCATCGGTCCAGTTGCGAAGCGTTACAGCGGGGTAGCGGGCGCGTGCCGACCCCGTGCGCGCGACCGCTACCGGTTTTTCATGAATGGGGAAGAGATTCGCACGTGGTAGGTGGTAGGGAAGAACTGCAACCGCGCATTTTCTACACAGGTTTAGCGAGTGAAGTCTGGTCGGGACAGACAGGCATCAGCCGCAAGGGAACAACAGGTCCAGGCCCCCTGCCCTTGTGGTCTGTCCCGTCCAGACTTCACCCGAACGCGGGAATTCTGCGATATCTCATCAAGATTATCAATCAATCGTGCGAAAGCCCTCGCCCGAGACGTCACTCAAGCGAGAAATCGAATGTTCTTACCTGCGGCAGGTCGTCTACCGGATCCATTGGCACCGTGAATAGTAGGTCGTACGATTCTGTCCGGGGATCATATATGCACTGCCACCAATCGTTAAGTTCGGACTGCCTGACGGTCTGTGCCGTGTCCCCATGCTTGAGCGCAAGTTGAAATGGCGCATGTCTCGACACGCCGGTGATTGTGATTGGAAGGTATCCGCCGCCGCCTCGAATGGTGAACGACGCCTTGGAGCCTTTTCGTGCGCGGATGCCAATTGGCCACTCGGTTACTACTTTGCCAACTCTGGCCGTTACGTCAATCGCGGTGTTTTGCACCTCGCGATGCACAGTACGCCAATCACCCGGGTATTGGGTCAGGTGCGCGCGCAGTGACGCATTCGGCCCGTAGTAGTCTTCCGCACGCTGTGGAACGATGACCATTTCCACAACTGCCTCAACGAAATCGCCTGGCGCGAGTGCATGGATTCCGGGCGGTGGCGTTAGTTCAACCAGCGCACTCGGTATACCGCCGTCCTCGGTGCCGAAAACACCATAGTGCGGCGTCGGAGCGCTTTCGCCGCCCAACCGAGCATTCCAATGATGCAGGACGAACCCACGATCGGCCCATGCGCCCTGATCGCCTTCCTTTATGTGTGGGGG
>CALEZK010000676.1 GCA_937928585.1 uncultured bacterium
GTATTGGGATAGCCCGTTCGTGCTGGAAACGTTCGCCGGGGAAAGGGGACCCTCTGATCTGGGAGGCGATAAGAGGGCAGAAATTCCTGGACGGCATACAGCAAAAGCGTCAAGTTGCGAAGGTAAAGCCCACAAGATACAGTCTCGCTTCCAAATCGGAGAACTGCCATGCCCAAAATGAAACTACGCGTCGGAGTAATCGGAGTTGGCGCCATAGCGGATGAGATGCACCTGCCAAACTGGCAAGAACTGGAAGCCGAAGGCCGCGTTGAACTGATGGCTGTGTGCGATATCCGTCCCGACAGGGCGGCCGAAATGGGCGCGAAGTATGGCGCCCGCGTCGTCCACACAGACTACAAGAAGATGTTGCGGGATGGTAGTTACGACATCATTGACGTCTGCACTCAGAACCGGTTTCACGCACCGATTGCCATAGACGCGCTTAAGTCCGGCGCGAATGTGTTGGTCGAGAAGCCTATGGCTATGAACAGCATGGAATGCCGCTCCATGATTCAGGCAGCGACGGACGCCAAGAAAAAACTCATGGTCGCGCAGCACATGCGATTCGAGGCCGGCGCCGAGAAGCTGAAGGAAATCATAGAGGAAGGGCGGCTGGGAACCGTTTACGCTGCGAACGCAACATTCCTGCGCAGACGCGGCATACCCGGCTGGGGCAAATTCCATATCGCGAAGGAATCCCTGGGAGGTCCCTTGATTGATTTGGGCGTGCACGTCCTTGATTTGGCGGTGTGGTTGATGGGGTCGCCCAAACCCGTTGCGGCTTCGGGAAAGGTCTATCGCATGTTTGGCGACCGGCCAGACCTTTGCAATGGAGAATGGGGGGAACGCCACGATCCGAAGGAGTTTGACGTCGAAGATTATGCTTCTGCATATGTGCGCTTCGAGAACGACATAACCTTGACGCTTGACGTGTCCTGGGCAGCAAACATCGAATGCGAGCGCAGCGGCGTGTCTATACTGGGAGATCGCGCCGGGGCAACGACGTCGCCGCTTGCTGTTTACGGGTACGAAGGGCGTACTTTAACTTCTACGCGATACGATTGGCTGCCGATCCAGGAGGGGCATCGTATGGAAATTCGCCATTTTGTGGAGTGCCTAGAACGAAACAGGCCAGTTCGCGTTCAACCCGCTGAATCGCTTCGCATTCAGCAGATTATAGATGCAATTTATGAATCCAGCCGGAAGAACGCAGAGGTCCGAATCAAGTCAGTATGATTCAATATGGAATCCAACCGGTGAGTCTTTCTCGCAAGTCGGCGGCAGCGGATTCTCTCGAAATGACAGCCGTAAAACCCGCGCGTTCAGCGCGGCGCGGGTCAAAATCTCGCTCCGCAAGCAAGATGATCGGAAGACCCGCAGGCGAATCCGGATCAGCTCGGAGCGCCATGCAGGTTTCATAGCCATCGTAGATAGGAAGCGCTGGAGCCAAAAATACAACGTCCGGTTCGTGTATTCGAACGAGTTCGAGAACTTCGTCGCCAGAGGATGCCAATACAACCTGATACCCCTCTGCGGCGACCTCACGGGCGAGTCGCTCCGCTGAATCAAGCCGGTCATCGGCAATTAGCGCACATGGCATACAAGATACTCCTGCGCAAGATTCTACAGTATAACACGCGTGCCAAATCGGGTGGTTGATTTATGGCTGGGTGCACCCTAGAATTGTTGACAGTTCACGTGCGGTGCGCGTGAGCCCGGACGCTAACGGGGATTGGGAGCTGGACGAAGTCATTTCCAACTGCGCCGCGGTGGAATTGGGGAGTACAACGTAACCATGTTCGCACGCCTATTCTCGACACTTGCCATACTATTTTGCGCGACTTCGGCTATTGCACAGGAACCCGCAGCAACCGAAGCTCCCGCAGTCGACCCAGCGGCAGGAGGTGCCGAAGCGGCCGAGGGGACTCCAGCAACTGCTGAACCGGCTGAACCCGCACCGTCAGGCGATATCGTAACACTGAACAACGGCCATCAATACCGTGGACTTCAAGTCTTGCGCTCTACCGCGAGCGAAGTATTGCTCGAAGTAACCGAGACAGTCACGATTAAAGTGCCGCGACGTCAGATAAAATCGATCGAATATGACGACGTCGATCCCGTTAAGGAGCGTGAGAAAGCAAAGGCGGCAAAAGCCGCTGCCGAAACGGCAGGCCTGACACTTCTTGCGGGCCAAAAGATTCCGCCCGAATTGCAGAAAGTTCTGGGCACTGACATTTCATCCATACTGGTTTCGACGGATCCGCGCGACCTAAACGATGTAATCGGTGACCTGAACACGCAACTCGGTCAGGTGATGGAGGTCGATGCCCCAGTCATGAACCTGCCATCCGATCAGCGTCAATGGACCATTACCCCGCGTCCCGGCATGACACTTGGCATGTTGCTGCAAGATGAATTCGTCAAGTCGTTTCCGAATTTGGCCATGGTAATCCGTGGCGGAAAGCTTCTCCTTACAGACAAGGAATCCGCGTTGAAGATCCTTGAAACTGAAGGTACAGGGGCACCCGCCGCCCCTGAAGCACCGGCTCCCTAATTCTTCCACCAGATTTCACCGGCTTTTAGCTTGAAGCGGAAAGGGGCAATCCGTGCATGAAAATCGGTAACAAACTCGAGGATTACGTCCGTAGCAAGGAGCCGGTTACGCGATCCGCGCTCTTGATGCAGGAAAGCGCGAAGCGTCTTAAAATCCCTCATGACGCGATTCAGGAAATCATCAAACCAAGCGCGGTGCGTATTGAACGACTCAATGTTCAGATACTCGGTGTCGTTGTAAATATCGTTTCCGGGATTGTGCTCCACGATCGGGCGCGTGGCCCTTACAAGGGCGGCATTCGACTCGCACACGACGTGGACCTTTGGGAAACAACCGAGTTGGCGCGCCTGATGACGTTAAAAACGGCTCTCGCCGATATCGAGCTTGGAGGTGGCAAATCAGGTATCAGCGTCGATCTGCGCGCCCTGTACACTCACATGACCAAGACCCAGCGATTCTCGGGAAACTATCGCGACTTTGAGCGAATAGCCAAGGCCGACATCATGAGCGAGTTTGCGCGCACTTTCGGTGGCCTCTTCGCCAGCCACAAGTATATTCCCGCCCCTGATATGGGCACGGGCGGGGCTGAGATGGTGCGCATTTATAATCAGACCCAAGATCCCGCGTCAGTAACAGGAAAACCGGATGGGATTGAAGGTTGGCTTCCTGGCCGCGCGGAATCCACAGGCTATGGCGTGTTTTACGGCATATTGAAAGATATGGAACACCACGGCCTCGCACCTGATCAATGCTCCGTTGCCTTGCAAGGTTATGGGAAAGTCGGCTCCTACGCCGCGCGTTTTCTGTTTCATGAAGGAGTTCGCGTAATCGGTGTGACAGATATTTCAGGCGGAGTACATGATCCCATCGGTTTGGACATCGATGCGCTTGATGCCCACTGTGCTGCCACCGGAGCGGTATCTGGCTTTACTAAAACCAATCTGACGAACGAGGCCCTGTTTAAACTGAAGTGCAACTACCTTGTCCCTGCGGCTAGCGGACATGTTATTGATGAAAAGAATGCCAAGACTATAGGTGCGAAGTGTGTAGTCGAGGCCGCCAATATGCCGATTTCGTATGAGGGAATGAAGGTCTTGGAGAGTCGCGGCATCTCAATACTTCCGGATACGTACGCGAATGCCGGCGGCGTGATTGCGTCTAACCTCGAGTACCGCCAGGCGCTGGGCGGGTTGAAGTTTACTCGTGAGCAAACCTTGGCGGAGATTCGAGCCCGATTCGACGGCACACTTGCCGCGGCAGAACCGCTTGTGCGAAAAGGCAGAACGCTAACAGAGGCCACAACAGATATTGCGTTGCGCCGTGTCTATGAAACGATGCTGAACCGCAGCATGATTTAGAGAATATCGCCGACAGATTACATCGGTTCCCGTTGTTGCCCTCGGTACTTTCTTGGTGTGTGGGTACGTTCTCAATTCCTTAAAGGAGGTCATCATGGCCATTCAACCTGCCAAAGCTGCGTCCGGTCTTCTGGGAGAATTCAAGGCCTTTGCCCTGAAGGGAAACGTTGTTGACCTTGCCGTTGGCGTAATCATAGGCGCCGCATTCGGAAAAATTGTAGACTCCCTGGTCAAGGACATCATCATGCCGATGATCAGCCTTGTAATGCCTGCCGACCAGTCTTACAC
>CALEZK010000677.1 GCA_937928585.1 uncultured bacterium
ATAGTCCACGATCATGCACGGTTAATCCTACTTATAATGCGCTTGATGGGGCTTTCGGGCGATACGTCCGTCTCTTACCCAGTGAGAACCTCAAGAACGCACCCCAAGCCCTGCTGCTTTCGTCTATCTGACGAATAACCGTCAATTTGGGTTTGACAGTGACGCATCCGTTTTCGCACTTAGAGCAGGATTCGTGATAGCGCCTAATGCGCCGCCCACTGAGTCCCAGATTGACGGTCGTTGACATCTCAATGGGTACACCCCCTTGAATCGACAAAATTTCTAGGGGGGTGCACGCTTCATCTGGGTTTGTAGGCTACGCGCTGTAACTGGTTCTTGTCATGGGCTTTAGGTGTTTTCAACGGAGAATGGCAGAGCCCTTAGGAGGCACCTTTAGTGTAAACAAACGCAAACGAATACATGGATCTCGTCGTAGCCCTCAAATCAGAAAACAACAATTTTTATTGAATATAGCCTCCGGTAAATCCGCAGGTGGCACGCTTCTCGCTAAACGTTCCGTAGTGTTACCACCTAACACTGCGGAATGGAGAGGTGACCGATGCTGACTGATTCAATTGGGGTAATGGCGACGCATAAAGCGGTCTGCGAACCGTCGCTCATGTCATCTGAGGGGACGAATCCCTTGTTTGCTCTGGTATCAAACGTATCCAAAGACAGCCGAGTCATCGACGCGATGCCCGACCGGAAAGCCTTACCGCTCCTGTTGCGCGCGTCGTTGCTGAAGTTTGTGGCAGCGGTGTCACTCATATGCGCGTTGCCGGGTTGCCTGACGACGCCTCCGCCGTCGGAATCCTTTCCTGTCGCGGCGGAACCAAAGGTCGTGTTGCAACCCGGCGATGTGCTGCAAGTGAAGTTCCTCTATTGGCCAGAACTCAATGAAGAGAAACAGGCTATTCGCCCGGACGGCAAGATTTCGCTGCAGCTCGTCGGCGATGTCCAGGCGGAAGGGCGCACGCCCGACGAACTCCGCACCGACCTGCTCTCTATCTATGAAGACAAGCTAATCGAACCCGAAATCGCGGTCGTGGTGAACTCGCTGGATAGTCACCGCGTGTATGTCGGTGGCGAAGTCATGCAGCCCGGCCTCGTGATGATTAGCGGTCGCCTCACGGCCCTTGAAGCAATTATGCAGGCAGGCGGATTCAAGAAACAGAGCGCGAAGATGGCAAGCGTTGTCGTCATCCGCCAGCGCGAAGGCAAGCAGTTCTCCCAATCTCTTGACCTGCGCAAGGCAATCGAGTCGCCGGAGAGCGAACCATTCCTGCTCGAACCCTATGACATCGTATTCGTGCCGCGCTCGAACATCGACCAGATCGACCAATGGGTCGACCAATACATCAATCAGATTGTGCCGCGCTCCTTGCACTACAGCTTTACGCACGACGTGAATCCCCCCGAGTATTCGAACGGCAACAGCGGAATCGCTTCGCAACTGCTGAACAACATCGGGACCATCAACTCGGCCATGCCGCGCTTGGGAGAACTCCAATCAGCCAGGTAATGAACAACTCGCTGCGCGACCTGCTCTACATGGCGTTTCGCCACAAGATCAAGATCGCATCGGTATTCGTCGCGGTGATGGGCCTCGTCGTGCTCTACACCTACGTCGCACAGGAAGTCTATCGATCGGATGCGAAACTTCTGATCAGGCTTGGTCGCGAGAATCTGTCGGTAGACCCGACCGTTTCCGGGCCGACACTTTTCCCCTCGCGCGATCGCACGAACGAAGTGAACTCGGAGTTATCAATCCTTCGCAGCCGCGCGATTGCGGAAAAGGTGGTCGACGAGCTTGGCCCTGAAGCCTTCCTTGAAAAGCCGGACGAGGCATTCGATGTTCAACCGATCGCGGAATCAACAAAAGACGCACAGCAAGAGCTGCGCAAAGTGCGACGGGAAGTGCGTGAAGTGGAGGAGACGGGCAAGGGCATCTTGGTTGCGCTCGATCTCGCCACGCCGCTGTCGCCGCGTGAAAAAGCGGTGAAAAACGTCATGGAGAATCTCGATGTCAGCGTCGAAGCGAAGACTGATATCATCGCCGTCTCCTTCGACGCGCCGAGCCGTCCCCTGGCGCAAAAAACGCTGGACCTGGTGTTACAGCGATACCTGGAAGACCACATTCGGGTTCATGCCGCCCAGGCGACGCCGCAGTTCTTCGAGGAACAGACCGAAGAGCTGCGTAGCGCTCTTGACGCACGTGAGCAAAAACTCGACGCCTTCCGCCGCGAACATGGCATTACGACCATGGACCGGCAAAAAGAAGTGTTGCTCAACCAAATCAGCGGCCTCGAAGCGCAACTGTCAAACACCCAAGCCGAGGCGATGGCGTGCGAAGGGCGCGTTGCAGCTTTGGACGCGTCGCTCAAAGGTAAGTCGAAGACCCTCGAAATCAGCCGCACCACCGGTGTCACGAACTATGCAGCCGACGCGTTAAAAGAGAAGCTCTTGGAGCTTCGCCTTCGCGAGACCGATTTGGCGGCGCGTTATCCCGAGACGCATCGTCCGCTGATCGACACGCGCGAACAGATCACAGCGACGGAGAAAGCGCTGGAGTCCGAAAATGAAACGCATACGGAAGTCACCACGGGCGTCGACGACACCTATCAGCAATTGCAGATGACCTTAGTGAATGAGAAGGCGCAACTGGTGGCACTTCAAGCGCAGCAGGCCTCGCTCTCGTCGGAACTGGAACGTCAGCGCGGAGAATTGACCGCGCTTGCAAGCCGAGAAGTCGAATTACAGACGCTCGAACGCGAAGTGCAACTCGCCATCAAAGACTATGAGCAGTACCGCGACAGCCTTCAGCGCGCGCGCATCTCGTCGGCGCTCGATATGGACAAAGTATCGAACGTGAGCGTTGTCCAGCCGGCCACCCTTCCGATGGATCCGGTTAAGCCAAACAAGATCCTCAATCTTTTCCTCGGCGTGTTTGTGGCGCTGTTCGCAGCCCTTAGTTTCGCGTTTGCGTTCGACTACTTCGACGATTCGGTCAATACGCCGCAGCAGGTAGAACGTTGGGTTGGCGTGCCGGTGCTCGTCACGGTATCCGAAAAGGAGTTCAGAGCATGTATCTAAGTTACTACGGCTTCACAAAGGAGCCCTTCCACATTACGCCGGACCCGGAATTCTTCTTCATGAGCCCGAGCCACAAGGAGGCGCTTGCCGCAGTAGTCTATGGCGTCGAGAAAGGCCTTGGCTTTGTCGCAATGACCGGGGAAGTAGGCACGGGAAAGACAACGATCCTGCGCGCCTATCTCGAACGCATTCGGCGCACGCGCATTCGCCCGATATTCATGTTCAATCCGAACGTCACGTTCGAGGCCCTGTTGGTGCACCTCCTTCGGGAGATGGGGATTGACGGGCGCGGCAAGTCCGAACGCTGGATGCTTCACTACCTGATGCGCGCGCTCGTGCACGAAGTTGGCAAGGACCGCCGCGTGGTCCTGATCATTGATGAAGCACAGCACATGCCCAACCAGACGCTGGAGAAGCTGCGCCTCATATCCAATCTGGAGACGATGGACTACAAGCTCGTGCAAATCGTCCTGGTCGGCCAACCCGAACTGGATGTCAAACTGTCGGACTACACGATGCGCCAGATTCGTCAGCGTGTCGCCGTACGCGCCAAGCTGCGCGCGCTTACGCCGAAAGAATGCATCGAATACATCAAACATCGCGCGGCGCATGCCGGCGCGGATCCCGAAAGCGTGTTCACGCCTGCGGCGATGAAGGCCATCGTGAAGGCATCGGAGGGGTATCCCCGCGCGATCAATATTCTTTGTGACAACGCACTGGTCACGGGTCTTGGGTATCAGTG
>CALEZK010000678.1 GCA_937928585.1 uncultured bacterium
AGCTTCCCGCAGGTGAGTCGTTATTGCAGTTCGAAGACGTCGCGCAACAGATCCGGCCGGAAACGGTCGGCCTGAAATCCACGTCGAACCCCGGAACCGTGAGCATCCTCGAACAGAATTACGAGTACGATCTCATCAGCCCCAACAAGCTTCTCGAAAAGTATGTCGGCAAGACGGTGAAGCTTCAAAATTTTAACAGCGAAATCACCTCCGGCGTGGTCGAGGCGGAACTGTTGAGCATGAACGAGGGACCCGTCTACAAAGTCGACAACGAGATCTTCCTCGGTTATCCGGGGAACGTCGTTTTGCCGGAGATTCCCGAGAACTTAATTTCAAAGCCATCCCTGATCTGGACGCTGAACAATGCCGCGGGCGATCAAACGCTCGAAGTAACGTATCTCACCAATGGGGTGTCGTGGTCGGCTGATTACGTCATCACCCTGGCGAAAGAAGAAACGTCGCTCGGCGTAGCGGGCTGGGTGACGATGAACAATCAGTCCGGCGCGACGTTTACCAACGCGCAGCTCAAACTTGTTGCGGGCGAAGTAAACATCGCGCAACCCGAAGCAATGCCGACTCGGGAGATGGCGTACGCGAAGGTCGCAATGGCGCCACCAATGCCACAGCAAGAAGCGTTCGCGGAGTACCACCTGTACACCATGCCGCGTCGCACGACAATCAAGCAGAACCAATCAAAACAGCTCGCACTGTTGGCGGGCGAGAACGTGGCGTGCGGGAAAAAGTATGAGTACCGCGGTCAGGAATTCTTCTACAGCCAGCAAATGCCGCCCACGGGAGAAGAGCACGTCGGCGTTTTTCTGGAATTCCGGAATGAAGAGAAGAATGGCCTTGGAATCCCGCTTCCCGCCGGCGTGATGCGCGTCTACCAGGAAGACTCCGAGGGCATGCTTCAGTTTGCGGGAGAGGATCGCATCAAGCACACCCCGAAAGATGAGAACGTGCGTTTGCGCCTTGGCGAAGCGTTCGACATCATCGGCGAACGCGTCCAGACTGATTTCAAAGTTATTGCGAATAACGTGCATGAATCCGCGTTCGAGATTACCCTGCGCAATCACAAAACGACGGACATCACCGTCGATGTCGTCGAACCGATGCCCGGAGATTGGCGGGTACTGGAGAAGTCGCACGAGTTTGTGAAGAAAGATGCGCGTACCGCTATCTACAGTGTCGCAGTGCCGAAAGACGGCGAAGTGAAGGTAACCTATCGCGTGCAGGTGAAGTACTAAGACGCATTCGATTCGCGGAAGCGAAAAGAGCGGCCGGAATGCAGCGTATCAAACCGCAACTGAGGCACCTGATGATCAGCGACTTTCGAGACAAGGCAACGGAATCGAATAGGAAACCCCGGGACATGCGTATCGCTATTCCATTCCTGCGTTGCGGGATAAGGCTGCTGTTTATGGCCGTGGGGCTGGGGTGCATCGTTTCCGCGCATGCCGAGCTGCAGAATGTTCAAGTTGGCACTGGCCTGCGTATCCGAAACTTAGACACCGCGCCGGCATCTGGCGAAGGCGTCAGCACTCTGCGGGATCAAACCGATGTCGCCGTTACGGTGTACAACAACAATCTCGCGCTCGTGCGCGACACACGGCGCATGCCAATTGCGGCTGGCGAGCATTTGCTTCGTTTCGAAGACGTCGCCGCGCTGATTCGACCCGAGACGGTCAATTTCAGCGGGGGCGCCGGTGTTCAAGTGCTCGAACAAAACTACGAGTACGACCTCATTACACCGTCGAAGCTGTTGGAAAAGTACGTCGGCAAGACCCTGCGCATTCACGACTTTAGTTCCAAGAGCAAGGCAGGCACCGTTGATGCAGAGCTCTTGAGTGTGAACGAGGGCCAAATCTATCGCGTCGACGGCGAAATCTTTATAGGTCGGCCGGGGCACGTGGTCTTGCCGACCTTGCCGGAAAATCTCGCCGCGCGTCCGTCTCTAATCTGGCAACTTGCGAGTGATCAGAATGTCGATAGCGCCGTGCAAGTAAGCTATCTGACCGGCGGCATGTCCTGGAGCGCCGACTATGTACTGACCCTTGCGAGCGACGAAAAGTCACTGGATATTGAGGGTTGGGTCACACTGAACAACCAATCCGGTGCAACCTACACGAATGCCCAACTAAAAGTCGTTGCAGGCGAAGTCAATACAGTGCGGGACGAAATGCTTAGTTTTGACGTGGCTGATGCGGTTGCGACCAACGGTCTCGCGGCAGGCGGGGTAGCCATGCGTCAGGAAGCATTTGGCGAGTATCACTTGTACACACTACCGCGCCGCACGACGATAAAGGAAAACCAATCGAAGCAGGTCTCGCTATTGTCGGCATCCGGCGTTGGCGTAAGCAAGCAGTATGAGTACCGCGGCAACGAATCGTTTTACAGTCAACGGATCTCCCCTATAACCGAAGATCGTATAGCAGCCTATCTGGTCTTTGACAACGAAACGGACAACAAGCTCGGCATCCCTTTGCCCGCAGGTGTCATGCGGGTGTATCAGGAAGATGCCTCCGGCATGTTGCAGTTCTCCGGCGAGGACCGGATTGAGCATACACCGAAGGACGAAGAAGTTCGGTTGCGGCTTGGAAACGCGTTTGACATCGTCGGAGAACGCACGCAGACCGATTTTCGGATCCTCGCTGAAAACCTGTACGAATCGAGCTTTACTATCACCATTCGCAATCACAAAAAAACGGATATCGTCGTGGATGTAGTCGAACCCATGAGTGGCGACTGGCAAATTCTTAAAAAGTCCCTCGAATTCACGAAAAAAGATGCGCAAACCGCCGTGTTCACCGTGCCGGTGCCCGCGGATGGAGAGGCAGTGCTGACCTATCTTGTGCGCGTATCCCATGGCCAACCAATTGGCATACCGTTGCCCATTCGCGGGGGCATCGCTCCCGAAGCGCCGGTGGCTACTAGCCCGCCGCCGGCGGGCTAATCCTTCGAACGGTCGATAAACGGCCAGTCGTCCCCAATTCCCTATTTCATTCGAATCTCCTTGCGATTCGCCGGCGCCTATTCATTGCAATTTCGATCCAGCAACCGTACACTATTTCACTTGTTCCTTCGGGCACCGGGCCGGTATGCATAGTGGCGCGTCTGATATTGAAATCAGCCGTCGTGCAGCCAAATTCGGGACCCTTTCCCAAACGCAGAATAGGAAGAGTGATGCGCCGCAATATCGTTCACATGGGTGCGGGAAGCCTTAGCTACGAGATACGCGAAATCGTCCTCGTCGCGCGGCAGGTCCGCGAGATGGGCCAGGAAATCACCTGGGAAAACATAGGCGACCCTGTACAGAAGGGCGAAGCCGTCCCGGAGTGGATTCGCGACATCGTGCGCGGCCTGATCGACAATCCCGTGTCTTGGGCGTATTGCGACACCGCCGGCGTGCCGGAGACCCGCGAATTCCTGGCCGCGAACGTAAATAAGCGTCCGGGAGGCGTGAAGATAACGCCCGACGACATTCTTTTCTTCAATGGCCTCGGCGATGCGGTAGCGAAGGTATATGGATTTCTCCGGCGCGAAGCGCGCATTCTCGGTCCCTCGCCTGCGTACAGCACGCACTCATCCGCTGAGGCGGCGCACTCGGGGTATAACCACGTCACCTACAATCTCGATCCGTACAACGGTTGGCAGCCGGACGTCGAAGATATCCGCAATAAAGTGAAGTACAACGATTCCATCGCGGGTATCCTGCTCTTGACGCCCGACAACCCCACCGGTGCGGTATATCCGCGCGCGGTATTGGAAGAGATCGCGCAAATCGCCCGGGAAAACAAGATCTTCCTTATCACGGACGAAATCTACGCGCACATCGTGTACAACGGTAATGAGCGCTGTCACCTGAGCGAATGGATCGGCGACGTGCCCGGCCTCGCCATGCGCGGCATCAGCAAGGAATACCCGTGGCCCGGCTCGCGCTGCGGCTGGCTGGAAGTGTTGAACCGCGACAAGGATGAGAACTTCGCAACGTACGTCAACAGCCTTCTCGCGGCGAAACGGCTCGAGGTCTCTTCGACAACGCTACCGCAAATGTCGATTCCGCTCGTCATGGGCGATGAACGATACAAAGGCCATCTCGATCGCCGCGAAGCCATGTACGAACAGCGCGCGGATGAGGCCGTAAAGGCTTTTGAAGGGCTTGATTCGGTCATCGCCAATAAGCCGGGCGGCGCGTTTTACTTCACCTTGATGTTCAAGCCAGGCGTGTTGAACGATAAACAAACGCTCAAAATCGACAATGTAAGAATAAAAGAAAAAATAGAGCAACTCGTCAAGAACGTCGCGCCGGACAAGCGCTTTGTTTACTACCTGATGGGCGCGACCGGAATCGTGGTAGTGCCCCTGAGCGGTTTCCAATGCACACACGACGGCTTCCGCATGACGCTGCTGGAGACCGATCCCGCGAAGCGCCAGTGGATATTCAAAACACTGCGCGAATCCATCGAGGCCTATATCGCTTCTTAGAGAATCTAAAAGGCTCTATAGATTTGTGTTGGCCCTTGTGGTGCAGGCGTCCTCGCCTGCTGAAGAATTAGAACGTATGCAGCCGAGACGGCTGTACCACGAATGATCAATCAGTTCTCGTAAGAGCCTCTTCGTACCGTGCAGCGCCTCCGTCCCAGATAGCTCCAAACTTGCCATCCCCGTTGTTATCCCATAGGGTGTACCCAATCACTCTGTAAGCGGCAAGTGGAGAAGGTCATGTTGGGCATTCACCTTTGGGACTGGGTTGCGCTAATCGTATACCTGGTGGGTATCACGGGGATCGGTGTCTGGACGGTGCTGCGCATCAAGGACACCTCAGACTTCTTCATGGGCGGCCGCAAGTTTAACAAGCCGTTCATGGTGTTTTTTGCGTTCGGTGCCGGCACCAGCGGCAACGACGCCGTCGGGGTATCCGCGAAAACTTACACAAACGGCATGTCCGGCATTTGGTGGCAGTGGCTGTGGCTCTTTGCCACGCCATTCTACTGGCTCATTGCCCCCGTCTTCCGGCGTTGCCGAGCGCTTACCACAGGTGACTTTTTTGAGCACCGGTATGACGGCAGCATGGCCGCGCTCTACTCCCTCGTCGGCGTTGCGATGCTCACAGTCAACATGGGCATCCTCCTGCTCGGAGCAGGCAGAACGATTGAAGCTGTCAGCGGCGGCGCGATCGATGACAAAGTCGCCGTTGTCGTCATGACCGTGCTATTCGTCGTCTATGGAATCGCAGGCGGACTTGCGGCCGCAATTATCACCGATTTCATCCAAGGTATTCTGACCGTCATTCTCTCCTTCATGCTCCTGCCGTTCGCGCTGAACGCAGTCGGCGGAATGACCGGCCTGCGGGAAAAAATCGCCGACCCCGACATGTTCACCATTGTCGCGCCCGGCGAAATCAACGCATTCCACATCTTCATTTTTGGTCTCAACGCACTCATAGGCATCGTGACCCAACCGCACATCATGGGCGTGTGTGCAGCAGGACGTGACGAAATGGATGGCCGCGTCGGCTTCGCGGGAGGTAACCTCCTGAAACGGGTATGCACCGTCCCCTGGATGCTCATCGGACTGTGCGGCGTTGTCATGTATCCGAACCTCACCACGCAAACCGAAATCGACGGCATTTTCGGTCACGTCGCAAGCGACCTACTCCCCGGCGTCATGCATGGCCTTATCGGCCTGTTTCTCGCCGCGTTGCTCGCATCCATCATGTCCTCGTGCGATGCCTTCATGGTTTCCTCTTCCGGCCTGTTCACGCAGAACTTTTACCGCCGCTACTTGGCGCGTACGCGTGATGAAAAACACTATGTGCTGGTCGGACGCATTGCCTCCGGTGTCATTGTCATCGTGAGCATTTCGTTCGCGCTCATGTTCTCCAACGTACCCAAAGCCCTGGTTATTTTCTTCCAGATTCAGGCCATGATGGGCGCGGCGTTCTGGCTCGGACTATTTTGGCGCCGCACAACGGTCATCGGCGCCTGGGCGGGAACGCTCGCCGCATTCGCCGTATGGTTCATCGTCACGCGCGACACATTCCACGGCTGGGCTGCGTTGAACCTTCCCGAATTCATGCTGTGGAGCGGCAAGTTCCGCGAATCATGGCAAATGGTCTCGTACCTGGTGGCCGGGTTTGGGATTACAATTCTGGTGAGCCTTTTCACGCCGCGCGTGAATAAAGAAAAACTGGACAAGTTCTACAACTGCCTCCGCACGCCAATTCAACCGAACGAGCCGCACCTTGCACCCTTTACACTCCCGCCAGGCGTTGAGCCTCCGCCCGCGCGCAAACTCATCAATCATCCGGATATTGAGATCCCGATGCCTACGACAGTTGGCATGGCCGGATTCTTTGGAATCTGGATCATCGTCGGACTAATGATTGCTTTTGTGTTCTGGCTGGCGGGACTGGGAGCGTAGTAACTCGGCCTTCGTTCTCGGCGTCTTGACGACAACGAAAGGTAGGTCAGTCAAAACAAGGGGTAGCTATCACGGGGTCAAGTTTCGTTGTCCACCGTGCGGCAAAGGACCAAGCCAACTTCGTCAGCACAGAAATCCTCTTGGAAACGCCGACATTGCTTACAAGATATATTCGCCAACATCGGGATGGCGGATCAGTGCCAGAAGCCGATTATGGCGACGCGGGATTTATCGTAAAGCCCGAATTACTTTCGTCTGCAACGGCAGGATTACTCACAGATTTGACCTTGACGGTGAATCCCGAGCCTGTTGGCAGAGTAGTCTTCAATTTAACATTCTGTTTGCTGTCGTTTGGCGTTGTCTTCTTGAGCGTTTTTACTTTTTGGCCATTTTGCCACAACTCGATTGACACGTCGGTCCCTACGTCACCCTTTGACGTCCAAGTCACCTTTGCCTTCGTGCCGAGCGTCCAGGTCTCTCCGCCGTTTGGTTTCTTTACTGTAACCGATGCCTCTGGGGGAGGATAACTTGAGTCATCGCCCGGGAACGTCAATGCGTTTATCTCGTCTATGTTGCTCGTATTGTCACCATCGGAGTCATCGTTCTCGATGGCCGTGAAACTGTTGCTGGCGCTCTTAAAGTCCGCCCCGTAAGAATTTCGCGCAGGAACAATCGTATGGCACAAGGTGCAACTGTCCAAAGCCGTATTGTTAATGCTGGGGTATTTTGCGATGGCGTCGTCGAGGTATTCCTCCTTGGCCATGGCTGAAGGTAGCGTAACGAAACACACGATCAGGATTATACGAAGGCGCAGGCTTTCCATCTTCCCTCTCCAGCAGCGACGAGAGAACGGCGCTGCGTTGCAGGCCCCGTTGACACTACAAACCAGAAGGAAGTTTGTTACAAACCGCGATTTCCCGTTCGGTGGCAACCTTGTCCGCCGGAAGCACTTTTTTTTTATGGAATTGACATGCCCCAGCACTGTCGAAATCCATTTTTATATCGTCCACCGATTTACAGTGGCGATAAGCTCGAACCGCACCAGCCGCCCAAAAAGTGGGCAAAGAAGTAGTGAAATCTAAATTTCCATAAGGGAAACCCGAACGCAGAACGCGGCAGCCGTGGCCTTTCAACCGCTTTCGCAACCCTTGCGCGACCAGTGCGCATATTCTATAGTGATGGCGGATAGGTGCGAATTCGGGTAACCCCCGGGCTAGCTGTGTCGGACGCGTTAATTGTTGACGTTCCGGTGTGGTAGTTTGGCGCTCTTTATGGGTGCGGGTTTCGGAGGCTGCGAAGTGGCAACTGTCTACCTCATTATCGGCGCGGCGGGCGCTACCATCCTAGTTTTGCAGCTCCTCTTTTCTTTTCTCGGCTTTGATCACCACGGCGCGGACGCCGATGTGGGCGGCGACGTCGGCGTAGATCACGATGGCGGCCATGAAGATGCCTCGTCGTTTTTCAAACTCTTGAGCTTCCGGGCGATTGTTTCCGCGCTGACATTTTTCGGCTGGAGCGGTTACACCGCGCTTGCCGGGCAACTTTCCGCGCTAATCTCGTTCTGCATTGCAACCGCTTCCGGGCTGTTCGCAATGTATATCGTCGCGTGGATTATGCGCGCGCTGAACAGCATGCATGCCGAGGGAAACGTGGATATCGAACGTGCCGTCGGCGCATACGGGACGGTATATCTTTCCATTCCCGGCGCGAAACAGGGGGTTGGCAAAATCCACGTTAACGTACAAGAGCGAACGCTCGAACTTTCGGCGGTAACAGCAGAAGATTCATTGTCGACCGGATCTCCGGTCATTGTCGTTGGGGTTGTGGATGAAGACACAGTGGAAGTGCGGCCTACTCCGCGCATGGAGGTCATTGAATAATGGAAGGACTGGGATTTGGCTTGTTGGTAATCATCGCCCTGGTGGCGGTCGTATTCACCAGCACGCTGATTTTCGTGGCGAAGCGTTTCAAGCGATGCCCCAGCAACCGCGTGCTGGTCATTTACGGTAAAGTCCGCGGAGGGGAAACCGCAAAGTGCGTACACGGCGGAGCCGCTTTCGTCATCCCGCTCATTCAAGACTTCGCCTATCTGAGCCTGGAGCCGATTCAAATCGAAGTGCCGTTGAAAGACGCGCTTTCGGCGGAGAATATTCGCGTCAATGTTCCGAGCGTATTCACCGTCGCAATCGGGACCCAGCGCGAATACATGCAAAACGCGGCAATTCGATTGCTGGGTCTCAATGTAATGCAAGTGAAGAAGCAGGCTGAAGATATCATCTTTGGTCAGCTCCGCCAGGTCATTGCGTCGATGAGCATCGAGGAAATCAACAAAGACCGCGAGAAATTCCTTCACAGCATTCAGCAATCGTTGGAACCAGAATTGCGCAAGATCGGTCTTGTCCTAATCAACGTGAATATCACGGATATCACCGATGAGTCCGGATACATCGAAGCTATCGGCCAGAAGGCAGCGTCACAGGCGGTACAGCAGGCGCGCGGCGACGTCGCCGAGGAAGTAAAGCTCGGTGAAGTGCGCGTGGCACAGGCCGATCGCGACAAGCAGGTTCAAGTCGCGGACGCCAGCAAGCAGCGAAACATCGGTATCCGCGAAGCGCAGCGCGAACAGGCGATTCGCGTGGCCGAACTCGATAAGGAACAGCAGATCGGCGAGCAATCCGCCTCCTTCCAGCGGGAGATGCAGGTCAAGGAAGCAGAACGCCTGAAGCGTATTTCAGTTGCCGAAGCGGAAGCACAGGCGGTAAAAGGCGAAACGGATTCCGACAGGCTGAAACGTATCGCCGTCGCGGATGCGAACGCCAGCGCAATCACAGGCGAAAACACAGCGCAAGCGCGCGTGGCGGAATCGAACGCCGAGCTGCAGGTGAAGCAGGCCGAGGCATATCAAATCGCGGAAACGCGCCGGCGTCAGGCCGAGGCTTCCGTGCTAGAGGCCCAGAACATCGCGATGGCCAAGGCCGCGCTGGCGGAGGCATCACGCGTGGAAGCAGAGCGGCGCGCGCAACTGGAAGCCCCCGCAAAGGCGCAGAAGGCGCAAACCATCGTGGATGCGGAAGCCGTCGCTGAACGCCGCCGCATCGAAGCGGAGGGCGAGGCAGCCGCTATCTTTGCCAAGCTGGAGGCCGAAGCAAAAGGGCAGTACGAAATTCTCGCGAAAAAAGGCGAAGGCTTGCGCCGCATCGTCGAAGCATGCGGTGGTCCAAACCAGGCCTTCCAGATGCTGATGTTGGAGCACCTGGACAACCTGGCGGATTCAGCCGCAAAGGCGATTTCCAACATCAAGTTCGACAAGGTAATTGTCTGGGAAGGCAATGGGGCAAACGGTTCCAGTACCGCTAACTTCATCCAGGGAATGGCGCGTTCGTTGCCGCCCATGCTTCAAGTTATGCGTGATATAGGCGGTGTTGAACTGCCCGAGTCGCTCATCAAATTGACGGGTGAAGGCACAGACGGAAAAGCGGGTCCCGCTCCCAAGCCGGATCCTAAACC
>CALEZK010000679.1 GCA_937928585.1 uncultured bacterium
TATACTGAGCCATTGAACAGCGCATATTGCGACTCTCGCGATGCGGATTCGCCGGGCATGATGTCGCGGATGGGACGCGTGCCAGCAGGTGTTCCGTCCGTTCGCCACGGTTCACGCCCTATTCCCTTGCTCTGGGCGGATAGTACGACGAAGTCGTCTGCCGCGAATACCTCTGAATAATTGCCCGATATACTTCCGAGCCCATCCACTGCGATACGCTGTGTTCCTTCGGGTGTACCGTCCGTGCACCAGGCACGACTCGACGCTTCTGGAACACTCGCCACGAAGTATAGTTTGCCGTTCAAGATCGTAAAGTCATGCGGATTGGATCCCCTTGGCCCGGGAAACAGATCGGTGAGCATTCTCGTGCCGGCAAGCGTACCGTCCGAACACCACAGTTCCTTCCCGTGAATGCGATCATCAGCGGAAAACCACAGCAAATCTTTGAACGCAATAAAGTGCTCGGGATTGCTGTCGCCGCTAATGTGGGCAATATCGCTCTCCCGCCACGTGCGACCCTCGGTTCCATCGGTGCGCCACAGTTCAACTCCATAGAGTGGACCTTTGGCCGAGAAGAAAACCACTGTGCCCATTGTGAAAAGCGCGCTCGGGGATGAACTCTCGACACCGGGAACGATGTCCCGCACGAGATAGTTTCGCTGCTGTTTGGTGTCGTACGCCCATACTTCGGTACCGTGCACGGCATCGGTCGCAGTGACAAGTACGAGACTGCCGAGCATCGCGAGATCGGCAGGATTGGAACCCGCATTCTTGGGGATGGAAGGGGAAACACCCTCCTGCGCCGCCGCGAAGAAAATGACGAGTGCAAACCAGGTACTGCATAGTTTCGCCACGGTCCGCTCGTAAAAGCGTCCAATTCTGAAAAGCATTTGCCTGCTGCGCATGTCGGCTCGCCTCTTCTGGCCTCACTGCCTTTGCGCGAACGCGTTCACTCTTCTTTCATCAATATCTGTACATTCTCGACGACGACACGCTCGACGTCTTCGGTGAAGAAACCGGCTTGACGTCGCAACGCGTTTACCCAAACCCACTGCGTCACGCCTATGGCTTCGTGACCACCCTCACGCACGACCTGCGCGGTGGGCAAATAGCCGAAGCAATCGTTGCTGTAACCTGCCACCCAAGTGCGAACATCGCTGTTCAGTTTCTTCAGGGCGTGCGCATACTCAGCCATCGGTTCGCCGGGAAGCGCAATTAGCGCAAGCGAATTGCCGAATTGCCAGACTGCAAACGGCGCCGAATAGTGCGTGAGCAAGGTCTCGCCTCTACGAACTACGCTGAGCATGTGACGCGCCATGAGCGCTTCGGACGATGAATACTCCGACATAACTTCTAGTGTTTCGAGCGCAAGCTGCTGCAGGGGCAAATCCACGATCGCATATTTTGTTTTCAGCGGGCCCTGCACTGGCGAAAGGTCGCCACTGGCAACGCGCGTTACTTCGTCCGCCAAAGTTTTCCCGTGCTGCTTTGCATGCACCATTCCCCCGCGCGGCGACGGATTCGCGTTGCCGCCGCATCCGCTCATGAACATGGCCAACGCACCGGGGTGCGCAGCTTCGAGTTGAAACTGCGCAACGCCCGCATAATCGCCTGCAATCACATTGTCCGCACCGGTAAGCGAAGTATTGTGACACGCGCAACCGAACAGCAGCGCCATCGTTTTCTTGTCGGCATCCACTACCTTGATGACGGGAACACTACGATCGGTGACGCCCTCGGGATTGTCGGTCATTATGACTTTGCCGTCGGCGAGCAATCGGCGATTCATGGGGAAGTCCACGCGTCCTTCTCCGAATGCAATCGCCGCGGGTTGGAGCGCGTCGAGTGCAGCCTTTACCACTGCGACGACCTTCTCGTGCAGCGATTCGGTGTAGGCGATTGTATTTGCTCGATCAGTTTCGGACAAGGGCGCGTGAGCGACAGCATTCGCCTCAAGCACGGGATCGAGACTCACCAGCGGCCCCGTGTGACTATGTGATGCATTGAACAAGAACTGTTCGCGCTTCAATCCGGTATCCTGCTCCAGGCGCGTGCAGACGAGATTCGTCGTAACCGCAGCCTGAAATCCCACGAGATCCGCGGTAACGATTACGGCCCGATGCCCCGTCTCATCTTCGAGCGCCAGCGCCTTCACGAAGATTTGCTCAGCGACGCTATCAAACGCACGCGTCCGGTCGCCGTAACCAAGCAGCACTACGGGCTTCTCGGGCGTGATGTTTTCGCGCGCGCAACCCGCTTTCCAGTCGGCCATGACAGGTAAGCCCAAGAGGGCTTGGGTTCCCAGAAATAACGCTAAAAGTCGCACTATGATTGCCCCCAAAAGTACATGACGTCGCAATAATAGCCGAAAGTGGCGAAAAGGTAGAAAAAGTGGCGTACCCGGAGGGATTCGAACCCCCAACCACCTGGTCCGTAGCCAGGTACTCTATCCAATTGAGCTACGGGTACGCAGAAGCGATAGGTAACCATAGCTTAGCATTTGGATGCGAGCGGGTGCAACTCGCCGTCACGTTTTGAACCGGGTGTGGTAGACTTGGGCGGGATCGATGCTGGGGCAACGCGCGAGACATGGGAGGTTGTTCTATGTTTCGTGTGCTTGTGCTCGCCTGTTGCATCCTGTCCGCACTGTTCCTTTTCACTTCTTGTCCCTCTACTACCCTGCCCGACGATGACGACATAATTGGTGGGGACGGCGATGGTGATGGCGACGGAGATGGTGACGGAGATGGCGACGGAGATGGTGACGGCGAGCCTGGCTCGCCCGAACTCGGCGTCAATGCTAACCTGAACGGTGCGCGGCCCTTTCCCGCGAGTAATCCTTGGAACACGCCCGTAGACACGCTTCCTGTAGATCCAAATTCTGACGACATCATCGATAGTATCGGTCGCTATACCAATGCACATCCGGACTTCGGAGCAAACTGGAACGGCGGCCCCTTCGGC
>CALEZK010000680.1 GCA_937928585.1 uncultured bacterium
GATCTCAATAGCATGGATATACGGCAAATGAATGTAGTGCGCGCGGCCATCGCGGTCGTCTCCGACCCAATAACCGTAAGCGGGTGGGTAAGTGCCGTGATCCGTGGCATACGCAGCCAGGGAAGTGCGAATCGCACCCATGTCCAAAGCGAAAGCGGAAATTCGCACCCGGCGCGGACCAGGGGCTGTCAAATATAGAAACACAAATCCAGCCACGATGAACGCCAAGGTCACGCCTGTGGTACGCAACAATTGCATCGCACTCGGCACGTTCATCGGCCACATCCTTCGCCGCCGAAACTGGATCTGTCTCGCTGAAATTGTACCATGCAAAAGTAGATTCTCGGCCATCAGCCTCCGCCAGACGAATACTCCAACGGCGCAACGTCGCCAGAGCGTTCCAAGAGCAACAACGCATCACGTTCACCAAACGGCGAACGCAAAACCAGCGCCCCAGATCCTCCTACTTCCCCTCCCGAACTACGCTCGCCCGTGCTCGCATTAAACCATTCGCAACGGAACGCACCCGAAAACCCGGCAAGGTCAAGTTTTACCTCTCCACCGAAGGGAAGATACACGAGATATTCGTTGCCCGGATCCTGCAAACAGTATCCCGTGGAAGCCGTCTCGCGCGCTGGCTCCATACGCGCCAAATTGATCTTTCCGGCTATCTCTCGCGCAAGCCCCATGCTCTTCCTAATCCCTTCCCACTGCGGGTTGAACGCCTTGTTCAACACACGCCCACCGTAAGGATCCATGAAAATTGGATTCAGTCCGCGCAACAAAGATTTCCAAACCCAACCTTGATTCCCACCTACGCCCCAAAGATGGTCGGTGTCGTTGAGAATTACCTTTCCGCCATCGTTCAAAGGCGGATCATCGCGATATCCACCTTCTCGGCCCGGAGAAATCCAATCCGCGGGACTCTCAAACAAAGCCTTATTCGTCCCGCCTTCGTACTGAAACGTCATCCCCACAGGATGCTGCTTCGGCTTCGTGCGCTCATACGCGTGAACGAACTGAATCATATGGTACTGCCACTCAGTAGACTCAGGCGTGTTCTCGTTGCAAATCTCGTAAAGCACGTTGTCCAAATCATTCACCGTCTCGATCACGCGTTTAACATACGCCTCCTGAATCGTAGTGATCTCATTATGCGCCAGCGTGAAGATGCTTAGGCCGTTGTCCGCGAGATTGAGAACCGATCCCGTATCGTTCACGTTATTTCCGGGATGAAACGGATGGCTCTGCCAACCATTCTCACAAAACCGAAGGCCCCACCCCTCGAAAAGCATGATCGAGACATAAATCCCCTGCTGCCCCGCCGCCTCAACGCGGGATCGCAACCGCAAAAAATACGCCTCGTCGAATCGCGAAAGATCAAACCTGGGCTTCCCATCCAGCGCCAAACCCTCACCTGTCCGTTGCCATGGATGAAGCGCGATATGAACGTCAGTCTGCTTCGCCTTCCAACGCGTCAACTCCCAGCGCCACATCCGCATAAAATTATGGTTGTACCCGCGCATCCACCGCAGATACGCGTCATAGTCCATCTCCAATGGCGGATCCGTCGCCCCCATATCCACCAGGTTGTACCAAACATGCGAACCGGTCAGCAGAATCGGCATGCCATCCCCACGCTCAAAATAACGCGGATTAGCAGCACAAACCCTCAACGGCCCAACAGCACCGCCTTCAGCCACGGATACCGTGGGAAACAGGCCAAACACAACCAACAAAACCTGACTGAATCTCAATTCACTACCCACACGATCACTCCAAGTTTCCATATTCGTGCTTGTGCTAATGCTCTTGCTAATTCCCATGCTCGTGCACGTAATCGTACTGGCATTGGCATTGATATTCGCATTCGAATGCTCGTCCCTCAAGAATCCTTCTCTCAAACATAAAATCTCAATTCAAAAGTTGCCTCGATTTCAGTTAAGCACCCATTACATTCCACACGGTGCGGCATAGTAGTATTTCGTCATCTTTTGCTACACGAAAAAGGGGCAGCACCATGTTCACATGCCGACACCGAGTTCTGTCGATGGTTGCGCTACTCGCAGGACTACACGGCGCCATCGCCGCGGCCGAGCGACCCGAGCCTCCTACCCGTGATCCGAACACCCCCGGCTACGTCACCGCCATCGAACTACCCGATGGCGCAGTGCCTCCCATCAATGTCAACGGCAACTTTATCATCGGCCCAACACACAAACCCGCACCGGAAATGATCCCGAGATCACACATTCCAAAAGGAACGATCCACGAATTCACAATGGAATCGAAAGACAGCAAGGTCTATCCCGGCATTGCCCGCGACCAAGACACCTTCGGCACGCCCGACCCAGACAATCCCGCGAAATTAATCGTCACCACCAGCCGGCCCGCACCCTACACGCGCAAAGTAGCAGTCTACGTCCCGCAACAATATGTGCCCGGCACCGATTCCCCGTTCATCGTCGGTGCCGATGGGCCGGATCCACTCCTGTTCACCGCGCTTGACAATTTGATAGATCAAGGTCGCGTCCCAATCATGGTCGCAATCTCCATAGGCAACGGCAGCGGAGACGCGCAAGGCAGCCAGCGCGGACTCGAATACGACACTATGTCCGGCCTCTACGCGGAGTTCGTTGAAACCGAAGTCCTCCCGCTCGTAGAAGCAAAATGCAACGTAAAGCTCTCAAAAGATCCAAACGCCCGCGCCACGATGGGCTGCAGTTCAGGCGGTGCCGCCGCCATGATCATGGCGTGGTACCGCCCCGACCTCTATCGTCGCGTGCTCAGTTTCTCCGGCACCTTCGTAAACCAGCAATGGCCCTACAACCCCGAAACGCCCGGCGGCGCATGGGAG
>CALEZK010000681.1 GCA_937928585.1 uncultured bacterium
TGGGGCTGAAGCGGTCGACCGATTGGTGGAGGTTATGATGACGATTACGGGGTGGGGCTGGAGTGCTGAAGGCGTGGCACACGCTTGACCCGTGATCCACCACTGCGTGCCATTGCGGGATTGCAGCTGACGGTGTACTATCAATGGGCGTCCTCCATGTTCGGCGCATTGATATTAGAGCGCAGTGGTTCCAGACGGAGAATGAAACTGATGTGGCACGCATCCGCACGACTACACGCACCGGCCGTCCGAGAATTCACAATGCGCAAGCAATCAGGAGTACAAAATAGGTGGCTGTCCCCTATTTTGGTGGGAAAGAAGATTTGTCTTAAGGGCCTAAAGGTCATACCGTACGGCAGATTCTTAGACCTGTGCGTAGATGTTCAGCCGCTAGACGCTGGAGTCAAAGATCCACTATGCGGCTTCGAATACAACGAGAACTGGGATTTGGTTCCGACATCGGAACCCGTTTACTGCCCCGGCTCGTATGATTTCTCGCTTGTACCATGAAAAGCCGAATTGAGAGGAACACTTCTAAAGCCCGTATGCTGAATAGCGAGACGCGAGAGCTTGCAATTTCAGCGATGCGAGCTTGGAGTGGGCTTTATTACATGGGTCCCCTTTACGATTTCCACAGGTGGAAGGTACTTTCCGAGCGTAGGGCCGCTGAATGTCTAATGGACAGCTCGATCGATTTGCGGGCGAATCTAAGGGCTGGGTACGCTAGTAACTATCGCAATCGAAACATTTTGAACGCCGCATTGTACCGAATGGCCTTTTCGTTCCATCCGTACCTTGCTTGCATCAGGCCGAAGGAATGGGAGGCCGAGGGTTATAGGTCATTGAAGGACTACGCGATAGCCTGCGCCAATTTGAACGTGGACGGGCAAATTGCGCTTAGTCGATCTACTCAGTGTACTTTCATGTTGCTGGAGGACTGCGCGCGCATAGAATCGAGCAGTGCTAAACCGTTTCTGCCAAGCCACCCGGTGTTGGACTCGAAAATGAAGATTCAGCACCCCTCGATACGGATGCTTGCGTATTCCAAAGACGAGTTGGCACTAAACAACATCGTTTCCTGGGGAATTGCGCCGAAGGTTAAGGCGCGGAGCTTCGTAATTACACTCGTGCGTCTGCATGCGTTATCGGTGGCCATGGGCGATTACCTGCGGCAAAGACGAGGATATCGTTCGAGGCTGGTCATGATCGGAATGCTTATGAATGAAGGCGGATGGTTTTACGGGGCGTGGAAGGCACCCGGTAAACGGCAGGGAATAAAATATCGCGCCGAGACGCCAGAAGAGTTTTATGGTCACTATGAAGCTGCAATGGAAGAGGTTTTGCTTTTTCCTGAGAAATGCCAAGTGCTTCTCCGTTCATTGAGGTCAGGGAAATCCAAATCGCGCTCGCTCACACTATGGAGTGAGGTCAAGGACGCAATCGAGATTATCAGCTGTCCGTACGTATTGCATTACGAGGTCTATTACCCCGAATACTTGTCGAGTTTAGAAGAGGAAGAATAATTGGTTTTGTAGATTGAATGTGGGCATGTGTGCTTTGTAGCAACACGTGCCTAAGCTGTGCGGCGGGATGACCTGCGAGTACGAGTATGAGACGCGGAACCGGTTGACGGCGATTGAATACAAGGACGGCGCGACGGTGCTCGACGGGTTCTATTACGAAATGGACGACACCGGGAACATCACGAAGACGACGGACGAGTTGGGCGGGTATTGGGACTACCAGTATGATGACCGCTACCGCTTGACGGACGCGATCCTGACGCATGACGCGGGAGTGCGGTGGAGCGAGGAGTACACGTACGACGACGGGGACAATATGCTGACGAAGAAGCAGCCGTGGTCGAATCTGTTCAATGACGGGACGATGACCGATTGGACGGTTGGCGCGGGGTCGTGGTCGGTGGTGGACGGGGCGTTGCGCGAGGCGTATTCGGGCGCGGCGAACCATTACGTGTACAAGAACCAGCCGGAAGACGACATTTACCTTTGGTTCTCCTACAAGGGGAACACCTCGTTCACGGGGACGGGTCTGAGCGCATTCGTGCGGCGGAGTTCTAACGGCGCGTACCGGGTGAGTGTGAACTTCAAGACGGACGGTACCGCGGAGATCATCGAGGCGAACGGCGGCGCGGGTTCGCAGAAGGCTTCATGCTCGACGGCGTACGCGAACGGGACGTGGTACGACGTGTGCATCAAGGTGGACGGCACGGACATCGAGGTGTGGAAGGGCTTGCGCGGGGGCGAACTGACGCAGATCATGACCTACGGAAGCCTCGCGGTGACGACGTCGGACACGCTGATGTTCCAGGGCGGGTTCTACTCGACGTTCGACCTCGACGACATGGCGGTGGTGAAGGCGGACGGCGACCCGGTCGAGACGGTGACGTATGCGGTGAACGATGCGAATGAACTGAGCACCATGACGGACCCGAATGGGACGACCACGTTTGGGTTTGATGACTGGGGCAGGATGACGACCAAGGTCCGGGGGGTGTATGAGGCGGAGTATGGGTATAGATATGGCGTGTTTTTACAGGAATATAACTCAAACTTTCCGTACGAAGATGACGTCGAATATGATTACAGGGGTGATGGTTGGCGATTTTATAGGAATGACGGGGCCACGGAGCAATATTACCGGTCGGACGAGTTGATGGAACTCGTAAATGAAGAAGACTCCGGGAGGACTTTAACTCGAACGGTTGTAGGGTCTACTTTGGCGGATATCTCGGGTAACGATGCCGATACTGGGGCTACTCGCTATTATCAAGCCGATAATTTGTTATCCACCCGCACCGCGCGTGCATCGAATAAGTCGTTGGTAGCAAACCATGACCACACTCCGTTCGGTTCAAGCATTTCATCCGACGGCGAATTCGTTTCCAAGCGGTTTGCTGGAACGCTATATGAGCCTGCAATGCGCTCACATGTCACGCCGTTTCGATTCATGGATCCCCAGTCGAGTCGCTGGAACACTCAAGATCCTTTAGGAAGCGTTGACGGACTTAATCTTTATGCCTATGTGCGCCTGAATCCAATTTCCAACACGGATGTTTTGGGTTTGGCATGCGGCACTAAAAAAGGTTGGTTCAAGAAAACACCGCCAGAAGCTTTCGCGAATTGCCAAGCGAAACTTGACGAGATTTTGCCGGTACTATATGAACGCATGGGTGGCGATTCTCGAACGATTGCAGGACCAGCAGAAGAAATAAGATGTACCTTTCGGGCATCCGGTACATCGAACGGATCGCCAGCATGGTACTCTGGAAAGAAAGAGACGATCTTTTTTCGGATCGAGATATGTGATCACAAGTATTTCCACTGCGCAGTTGCCAATGAACTCTACCATCTTATGGCAAGAAAGGACCCTAGAACATTATCTGATGCCCAGCGAAAGGACGAAGAAATTGGGTCGTCCGTTTTTATGCAAGCTATTTATCCTGATTGTGACGGCAGAGCTATAGGTCAACTCTTACGCGATTTTCAGGTCAAGAGTAAAAAGTCTTAAAGTGCGAGCGGTCGTGACTGATTCAGTATGCCCTGAATTAGGTAGTAATTCTTTTAGCTTGGGTTGATCTGTACAAAATGGAGTTTGAACGGTATGGGCTGTAAGGGGACCTTCACTCTGCTTGCGATTACGGCAATTGCAGCATCCCTACTGTGTGGTGCGTCATGCGCCGCTGCGAAGAATTCCGGCGGTCGAGGCTCAGTAAATCTTGCCGACTTCAAGCTTGGCGATTGCGACAGTTCTGACGCCAGGAATCGAGATGCGATGCCTGCAAGAGAAGCGGCGGGAAGGGAGGAGCCTCCCTTGCATCGCGCAGTTACAAGCGGAAATGTGGTGGCGGTTGAGGCGTTGCTTCGCGCCGGCGCGGATGTGAACCAAAAGGACTGGTTCGGAAAAACGCCGCTCCACCATGCCATCATTCACAGTGAAATACTCGCGCCATTGTTGATCCAAAACGGCGCACAAGTGAATCAGGCTGATGCATTGGGCTGTACGCCACTTCATTACGCTGTCATGGCAGGAGATGACTCACCGGAATCTACATCGGTTGAGCTGTTGATCGAAAATGGCGCCGATGTCAATGCAAAGAACAACGCTGATCGAACGCCCTTGTATTGGGCTCGTCGTTATTCTGATTTGTTGCTTTTGGTTAATCATGGCACCGATGTCAATAATGTCGACTTGGATGGAGAAACGTTTCTGCACTTTTTGCTCAAGCGAGAAGAAATTGCCAATCCCTGCATTGAAGATAGTGTCGCATCGGAAGTTGGTAAGGCCAATCGCGATATGCTTATGAGGCTTTTACGGGGCGGTGCGCGACTGGATATCAAAAACAAATCGGGGGTAACGGCCGCCTCATTGGCGCTTGATAGGGGTATAGTATGTGCGCCGGAGTTCGGAGCCGTTAACGGTGTTCCTTTGAACGACGCAACGGACGAGTAGAAGAAGTTTGGGCCGGTCACGGCACGGACGGACTTCGAGGGGAAGACGACGGCGTATTACTACGACCATATGGATCGTGTGATCGAGACGGACGACGGGGTGGGTACGGTGACCGTGGCGTATTTCGGCGATGGACAGATGTCCACGGTGACGGACGGGAACAGCCATACTTGGACGTATGCGTACGACACGGCAGGGCGGTTGACGAGCATTGTCGACCCCGTGACGAAGTACGTGAAGTATTTCTATAACGCCTACGGGCAGTTGACGAAGGTAGGCGCGGGTGCTCGTCGGACGG